>JAEZLW010000021.1 GCA_023415145.1 Bacillota bacterium
CCACCATACCGCAGGGCTTTTCCACCACCGCCAGATCATCATCCTCGTATAAAATGCGAAGGGGAATATCCTGGGCCACCGCCTCCGCCGGCTTGTCCTCCGGTACGATAAGCGTCAAAGCAGCCCCTGCCCCCGGCTTTATGCCAGGCTTTAACTCCGCCCGGCCATCCACGGTGGCCTTCCCCTCGCGGATCAGCTTTTCCACCCGGGACCTGGTCAGCGCACCCGCTCCGCTGAGCAACACATCCAGCCTGCTGTGGCCGTCAGCCATGCAGGCAATCTTTTGTTCCGTCATGACGCTTGCGCCTTCTCTCCCTTCCTCTGCCAGTCATTGGGCCTAAACAGCAGGCTGAAGCAAAGGAAAACCGCTCCAATGCTGATGAACATGTCCGCTACGTTGAACACGGCAAACCTAATGAACAACAGGTCGATCATGTCCACCACGTAGCCCAGGAACATCCTGTCCGCAAGATTGCCCAGCATGCCGCCCATGATAGACAAAAGCGAAAGCTTTGCCCACAACCCCAACTGATAGGGTCTTAAGGAAACGGCCACCGCAGCCACCGCTACGAGGCTCAAAAGGATCAACAGCCACCGCTGCCCGGACAAAAAGCCAAAGGCCATGCCTGTGTTCTGTGCATAGTAAAGGCGCAGAACCTTCGGCCACAGCAGGATGCCGCCAGCCTGGGCCGACAAATATTGCTGCGCCCAGACCTTTATAAGTCTATCCACAAGAAATATCAAAGCGGGCAGCAAAAACAGCATGGTTTCGCTCCTTATCTTTTTGCCCGTTATGGCTTGCTCTCCGGTGTGCCCTTTCCCTGCGTGGCCCGCCGGCCCGCAACCCGTGCGCGGGCTGCCAAACACATTGTACCACGGGCATATTTTTCTGTCATCTATTTCAAATTGTCCTGCACCATGGAAACGATCTTGGCCAGAAAATCACCTATCACCGGCAGGTTGCGGGCTGCCAGGTCCTGCAGCATCAATATGACAATAGCGCCTAGGATCGTAAATCCCACCGCCATGCCAAGGCCACGGGCCACACCCCCAATAAAGTGGATGAACAGCATGCGCTTTTTGTTGTCGATGTACTCAATATACTCCGCCAGGCGCAGCCGCTCGGTAGCTTCCATCCACTGGCTTATTTTTTCTTTTACATCCTGCGGCCAGTCCTTCACGCATGTTCCTCCCGTTTTGCCGCGCAAGCACGCACGGTGTTTCTTTATGGAATTCCATCGGAATGGAAAATAGTCTTCCCTTTAAGCATTAAGCCATGCACCGGAGGTTTACAAACAGCCAAATAGACATTTTCTTTTCCTCCCATTGCCATTTTGTCCACAATTTCATATACTGGCATATGGTATATGATGGAATTCATATTTTTCCCCGGCTGCGGCAGGAATCTATGCAAAACAGAAAATGCGATTACGTTTTATCAAGGAGGATCACAAATGAAGTTCATCCTGCATCGAATGCTCATACTGTTTGCCGCTTTGTCCGTACTGTTTCTTTTGTCTGCCCCTGCCTTGGCCCAGGATGCTGACACCATATATGACGCGGCGGAATCGTGGGATGACAATACCGCCGTACACGTCACCTTTGAAGGAGATACGGTCAATATCCAGGGGGAGGGAGCTGCGCTGCAAAATGGTGTCCTGACCATAAGCAAGGCCGGTACATATGTTCTTTATGGCGCATGGGACAATGGCCAGGTATGCATTGATGCCGGCAAGGATGATGTTGTTCGTCTGGTACTTAACGGCGTTTCCATCCGCAGCCCGAGCAGCACGGCTATGTATGCAAAGCAGGCCGGCAAAGTGATCATCACCCTTGTGAAGGATACAGAAAATTCACTGGAAGACGGCGGAGACCATGTACTCCCTGACGGGGATGCAAACCCGGATGCGGCGTTGTATGTGCAGGACAGCCTCTGCATCAACGGCCGGGGCACCTTATTGGTTATCGCCAATGTAAAGCACGGCATCGTCTCCAAGGATGATCTGATGATTACGGGCGGCATCCTTGTTGTGAAGGCAGCCGATGTGGGCATCCGGGGCCGTGATTCACTGGAGATCTCCGGCGGCGAAATCACCGTAAACGCCAAGGGCGATGCGCTGCAAGCCAACAATGCCGACGATCCCGGCAAAGGCTTCATCCTCCTATCCGGGGGAAAATACCATCTGACCAGCGGAAAAGACGGCATCCAGGCGGAATCCAGCCTGACCATATCCAGCGGCGACTATACGCTGTACACTGGCGGCGTGACAAATACACCGGGAGATATCAATCCCCACACTTGGCAGCCTGACGGCACCTCACAAGACGCGGCAGGCAAGGGCTTAAAAGCGGGCACAAGCATTTATCTGTCCGGCGGTACGTTTTCGCTTTTCTGCGCGGATGACGCCGTCAATGCCAAAGGGGATATCCTCATCGAAAACAGCATATTGAAAATTGCAGCCCGTGATGACGGTATCCATGCCGACGGTCTTGTCACCATTGAGGGGGGCAAGCTGGTCATTCAAACCTCAATACAATAAAAAGCAGTATGGGTGCGTAACAAAACCCGCCAAAAAGTGTGCTTTTCTTCCTGCCTGCGCCATGGTATCATGAGGCAGGCCAAATTTTCCAGGAGGAAGAAAGCATGGAAAAGCAAATCAAGAAGATATTGATAAGTCTTGGCGTCGACGCTTGCGGGATCGCCTCCGCAGATGCATTCTGCGACGCGCCGGCAGGCTTTCATCCCAGAGATATTTTCGCCGCATGCCAGTCGGTGGTCGTGTATGCGCTGGCGTTGCCGAAAACCCTGTACGAAGGCGATTCGCGTATCGTATACAACCATTTCAACAACACAGTTCTTGCAGAAATCGACCGGATTACGCTGTCAGCCTGCAAGCAAATCGAAGCGCTGGGCGCAAGATGCATGCCTGTCCCCTGCGATGGCCCCTATGATCATTGGGAGCCTGAGCGTTTGCATGGGCAGGGCATTCTGTCCATGCGCCATGCGGCTGTGCTGGCCGGTATCGGCTGCATGGGCAAAAACACACTGGTCATGAACCGTACCTTGGGCAACAGGATGAATCTTGGTGCGCTGCTCACCAATCTTCAGCTTACAAGCGACCCTCCTGCGGAGGAAATTTGTATTCCGGGCTGCCGCAAATGCCTGGATGCCTGCCCGCAGAAGGCGCTGGACGGCATAACCGTCCGGCAGGACCTTTGCCGCCCTTATGCCTATGGCACAAACGCAAGAGGCTTTTCCGTAGTAAACTGCAACCGCTGCCGTATCGCTTGCCCCTGGGCCAAGGGAACAAATCAATGACCAGGCGGAAGATTCTTCTTCAGAAGGGAGAAAAACAGGAGAAATAAAGGAAAAAGCGCGAAAGTGGGGAATATAGAAAGATAACCATTTAGGCCGTGGCCATGGCGTTCTTTTTTACTTTCTCCAAGGGGGAATGAGCTACAATGAATGCAAAGAAAAAATCCATTGGTGCTCACCGGCCTTTTCGTCAGGGTCTTTTGGTTTTGCTTGTTCTTGTGTTCTTCCTGTCTGGGGCCGTTTACATCACACATACGAACGTATCTGAAATCCGCCAACTGCGGGATCATGCACTGACAATAGCCAAATCAGCCCAGGCTTTCCTTACGGCGGACCTCATCAAAGCGCTGGATGTAAACGAGAGCGACCTCACAAAGGATGAATACCTCCGGCTGAAGGACAGCCTTATCCAAATAAAATCCTATAACCACGATGTGGTATTTACATACCTCTACACGCAAAGAAACAATCAGATTTATTTCATGGCGGATTCCGAGCTTCCCGATTCCTCCGATTACTCTCCTCCCGGTCAGTTATACGATGAGGCCACCGAGGTTGACCGAAATCTTTTCGAGGACGGGAATGCCATCATCACCCAACCAATCACCGACCGCTGGGGCACCTGGGTCAGCGCATTGGTTCCCATCAAAGATCCGGCAACAGGCCAGATCATTGCCGCCTTTGGCATGGATTATGACGCAGCAAAATGGTCCGCCGACGTTTGGGGGCATGTGATAAATGCTGTGGCTTTGATCAGCCTTACGTTTTTGCTGCTGCTCGTTCTTTACAGAATGTACATAAGGAGCCGGGAGAGGGAACTGCTGATTCGAAAGCTGAACGACAGTGAAGCGTTATTCCGTACAGTATTTGAGCAAGCCCCCTTCGGTGTGGCAGTAATCACCAATTATCATGAGCTTTCCAGTACAAACGCCATGTTTCTGAAAATTCTGGACCGTACACAACGTGAACTGGCCGGAATAAACTGGGTGGATATCACCCATGCGGATGATATTGGAGAGGAACTGGCGCTTTTCCATCAGTTCGAAACCGGGGAGACCGACGGCTACACCATGGAAAAGCGTTTCATAAAACCTGACGGCTCCGGCGTCTGGGTACAGATCGTGGTGGCACGCCTTCACATGAGCGAGGGCAAGACACAAAATCACTTATGCATCCTTCATAATATCCAAGCGCGCAAGCAGGCCCAGGAAGCGCTTCGGGAAAGCGAGCGAAGCAAAACCGTTCTCCTGTCCCACATACCGGGCATGGCTTACCGCTGTTTGAACGATGCAGCTTGGACGATGCAGTTCGTATCCGAAGGTTGCTATGCCTTGACGGGGTATCCGCCGGAAAGCCTGCTGTATAACAGGGACCTGTCCTTTAACGACCTGATCGACCCGGTATACAGGAGTCTTTTACGGGATGAATGGGACCGTTTGCTTGCCATAAGAGCGCCATTTAGGTATGAATACGAAATCATCACAGCCACCGGAGAGCGCAAATGGGTGCTGGAGATGGGCCAGGGCATTTATAACGAGCAAGATGAAGTAGAAGCACTGGAAGGCATTGTGATCGACATCACACAAACCAAGCGTCAGCTGGCCCAGATTCAGCACATGAGCGATCACGATTTCCTGACGGGGCTTTATTCCAGAAAATATTTCGAGCAGGCCAGACGAAGCCTTGATGCATCGGGATGCCTTCCGTTATCCATTGTCATTGCGGATATCAACGGAATCCGCATGCTGAACAACGCCTTTGGCTACGAACAAGTGGATAAAGTGATTGCTCAAGTCGCCAAGATACTCAAAAATTGCTGCCGGGAAGAGGATTTGCCCGCCAGGACCGGCGGCGATGAGTTCAGCATTCTTCTGCCAAATACGAATCAGGAGGAATCTTACCAAATTGCCCAGAAGATGAAGCTTGCCTGCGAAAGTGCAGACTTTAGCAGTCTTGGTGAGTCTGTCCATATCAGCCTATCCTTTGGCTGCGGCACAAAAGCCATACCGGAGGACAGCATCGATTCGATAGAAAGAGAAGCGGAGGAGAATCTTCACAAAAACAAGATCCTGGAGCAAAAGAGTTATCACAATGCCATGCTGTCATCCATCATGGCCACCATGAACGCCAGGAGCCAGGAGACAGAGGAGCACGCCCAGCGTCTGGTTACATTATCCCGCATGATCGGAAGCTATCTCGCGCTGCCACAAAAGAGCATGGATGATCTGCAGCTGTTCGCCATGCTGCATGACATAGGCAAGATCGGCATTGACGACCGGATATTGAACAAGCCGGGCAAGCTAAGTGAAGAAGAATGGGCGATCATGAAAAAGCATCCGGAAATAGGATACCGGATTGCCATATCCCTGCCGGAGCTGTCATCTATAGCAGAACTCATACTGACGCATCACGAGCGCTACGATGGCAACGGCTACCCCAAAGGTATCATGGGCGAGGAAATCCCGCTGCTGTCCCGCATTCTGGCCGTTACGGATGCCTATGACGCCATGACCGAAGAACGTGTCTATCGAACGAAGCGAAGCAAAGAGGAAGCCATGGAGGAAATAATGAACAATTCCGGAACGCAATTTGATCCCGCCATAGTCGAAATATTCGCCCAATGCATGCGATAAAGCATGCCAGCTTGATCTATGCTGTAAACGGGAGAGATACTCATGAAAAAAATATGGGTGCTTGTTGCCATTCTCTGCTTTGCCCTGCTCATAACCCATACGGGCTGCGCTAGCGGGGATGCGCTGTATGTCCCCGAACATGCCATGCTGGACCAGCATGGCGCTGTGATGCTGCTCATTGATCCGGATTCAGGCGAGATCGAATATGCAAACAATGCGGCTGTTGCATTTTATGGATATTCACTGGAGCAGCTGCTGTCAATGAATATATCAAAGATCAACACGCTGCCTTCCGATTTGATTGACAAGGAAATGCAGTCCGCCCGAGCGGAACAAAGAAACTATTTTGTGTTTGAGCACAGGCTTTTAAGCGGTGAGATAAGAACCGTGGAGGTGTTTTCCTATCCTGTGGAGCAGGGGGGAAGAAGCCTGCTCTTTTCCATCGTTCATGACATCACAGAAAATACGCTGCTTACACAAAAGCAAAGCCGGCTGACGCTGTTTATCTTTGTCGCGGGCGGTATCACCATTGTGGCGCTGCTTATGTTGTCCGCTGCTTTATTCAGAAGCAGGCGCAAAATAAAGGAGGCCAAGGAGGCCATCGAAATTTCCCGGATGCAGCACAAAACGTTTATTGATGCAAATGACAGCCTGATCTATTTGAAGGATGAAAACTTGAAATATGTGTTCGCCAACCGGGCCATGGAGGCTTTTTACAACCGCCAGGAGGATCAAATCATCGGCCTTACCGACTTTGATTTGTCAGAGGAGGCATTCGCCAAACGACGCCGTGAAACCGACTTGAAGGCATTGGAACACAAGCAAGCCGTAACGGACGAAGTGGAATGGGATGGAAGAGTTTACAGAACATTGAAGTTTTCGGTGCCCCTGCCCAACGGCTTCCTGGGCGTGGGAGCCTATATCACTGATATCACAATTGCCCGCAGAAATGAAAAGAAGCAGGAAAAAGCGCTGCACCGCCACAAGGTCTTGACAGATATGCTATCCCGCAGCTTTGATAGCAAACAAGCGCAATTGGACTATGCCCTTGAAGAAGCATTGAAGCTTACGGAAAGCCAATTTGGATATCTTTTTCTATATGACGAAAAAGCGAAGCTGTTCACACTGAATTCCTGGACAAAGGGCGTCATGGAAGCTTGCGATATAGCAGAAACAATAACCTCCTTTCGCTTGGAAGAAACAGGGTTATGGTCAGAGGTGGTCCGGCAGCGCAAGCCCATCATCGTTAACAGGTTTGATAAGACAAACCCGCTGATAAATGGTTATCCGGCAGGCCATGTGCATTTGGAAAGATTTCTGTCTGTGCCGGTGATGATCGACGGGCAAATTGTAGCGGTCATTGGCATGGCCAATAAACCATGCGATTATGACGATGATGACATGTATGAGATGATTCTATTGATGAGCGGCGTGTGGAATGCCATCATCAGAAAAGAGACTCAGGATAAGCTTTTCCTGGAACGCAACCGTTACCAGCAAACGCTGCTTTCCATCGGTGATGGTGTTATGGTGGTGGACAAAAACGGCAGGATTGAGATGCTGAACCCGATTGCGGAGGAACTGCTTGGCTGGTCCCGGGAAAGCGCGGCCGGCCTGCCTTACAAGGATGTGTTCTCTCTTTCCCACGAGAAGGCGGGCATGCATATCAAAGATCCTATCGAAGATGCGTTAAGGACGCAGACCATACAGGAGATGGAGAATCATGCCATACTGACCTCCAGGGATGGCAGGCAGTATTCTCTGGAGGACAGTGCCGCTCCCATCAAGGATGAAACAGGCGAAACGATTGGCGTGGTGCTGGTTTTCAGGAACGTAACGGAAAAAAAGGAGCAGCAGCACGAAATTGAATACCTTAGCTTTCATGACGCGCTGACCGGCCTGTACAACCGCCGATTTTTTGAGGAGGAGCTTCAAAGGCTGGATACCCAAAGGAATCTGCCGGTATCCATTGTCATCGGCGATGTAAACAACCTGAAGCTAACCAATGATGTCTTTGGCCATACGTATGGCGACACCCTTCTTCAGCGGCTTGCTCACGTGCTGCGCAGAATATGCCGCGCCGATGATATCATTGCACGCTGGGGCGGAGACGAGTTTTCACTGCTCCTGCCCAAAACGAATCTGGCGGAAGCCAGGCAGATCGTAGCGAGAATACGGGAGGAGTTTTCCAAAGAGCAGATCAAAGCCGTCAAAGGCAGCATTTCCATGGGCGCCGCCGTCAAAATGAATATGGAAGAAAGCATACTGGAGGCGGTCAACAAAGCCGAGGAAGAAATGTATCTTAACAAGGTCATGGAACACAGTGAATTGATGAAAGGTACGCTGAATGCCATTGTGCAAATGCTTCATGACTTAAGCCCCCGGGAAAAGGAGCATGCCATCAGCGTGAGCCAGCTGTGTGCTGCCATGGGCAAGCGGCTGAACATGACGGAAGATGAAATAAAGCAGCTAAAGGACGCAGGTTACCTGCATGATATCGGCAAGGTGGTACTGGACAGCAGGCTTTTGGAGAACCACTATAACCTTTCCACCCAGGAGTGGAATGAAATCAAACGGCATCCCGTGGTCGGCTACCGTATTCTCAATGCCTTTGACGACATGCCGGATCTGGCACAGATCGTGCTGGCCCACCAGGAGCGCTGGGATGGCTCGGGATATCCCAAAGGGCTGAAGGGCGAGGAAATCCCAAAGGCATCCAGAATCATCGCGTTGGCAGAGAGTTATGAGCGCAGGCTTAGCGGCGCGGAAAACATACAGCCTATGAGCCCTGAAGATGCTCTTGCCGATATCCTACGTGACAAGGGCAAACAGTTTGATCCGGTGCTTACAGATTTGTTTGTGGAGATGATGGAAACGAAAAACCATGTGTCTTCAGAAGAATAAGTACGGTAAAAAGGTGCCCGGCAGATGCATACATACGCATTTGCCGGGCGCTTCATACGATCAGCCAATACTACCTTGGGGGAGCGACGAAGGGGCGAAGCCCTCTCGTCTGTAATCGTCTCAGCCGGCTTTGCCGGCTGGGCGGGTTGCCGGCGGAGCCGGCTTTCCTTACACATTTCGCCGGCTGTGGGTTTCATCGGCCAAGCATAGCATAGGCCGATGCATAAAGACCACAGGCGAAATGTGCAAAATCGAAAAAATGACGCATCCGCGTCATTTTTTCGAACCTATCAAAGGATCTCCAGGATCACCATCTCCGCAGCATCACCGCGGCGGGGTCCAAGACGATAGATGCGGGTATAGCCGCCCACGCAGCCTTTTTCCGCATTGCGGGCCTTGAACTTGGGGCCAATTTCCCGAAAGAGCTTTTCTACAACAGGATGCTTGTTGTCCTTTGTACGCTCTTTGAAATCGGCTTTGTTTTCATCGGCCTTCTTTTGCTCCTGCAAGTCATACAGGTACGCCATGATCAGGCGGCGTGCATGCAGCTTGGAAGGAGTGTCATTCTGTACGGTGATGGTCACAAGCTGGCCTTTTTCGTTGTGGAATTCCTTGGTGGCTTCCACATTGTTCCCGCATTCGCGGATAGCCAGAGTGATGAGCCGCTCGGCGGCGCTGCGCACTTCCTTGGCCCTGGCCAAGGTCGTTTCGATGCGGCCGTACCAGATGAGGTTGGTCACCTGGTTGCGAAGCAGCGCCTTGCGCTGTTCGGCGGTGCGGCCCAGTTTACGTTGCGTTGCCATGGGGTGTTTCCTCCTTTACGGAATGGGCGAAAATAACCCGTGTAACCGTTAATCTTCGTTGGGCCGCAGACCGAGGCCTAGCGCAGCCAGCTTCTGTTCGACTTCTTCCAGGCTCTTTCTGCCCAGGTTGCGCACCTTCATCATGTCTTCCTGGTTGCGCTGCACCAGTTCGGCCACACTGTTGATGCCTGCACGCTTTAAGCAGTTGTAGGCGCGGACGGACAAATCCAGCTCCTCAATGGTCATCTCCAGCACTTTTTCCTTCTTGTCATCCTCAGGCAAGTTGAAGTTCACCGGCATCACATGATCCGTAAGGCCTACAAACAGGGCAAGATGCTCGCTTAGAATTTTTGCAGACATGCTGATGGCCTCATCAGGCATCACGCTGCCGTTTGTCCAAACTTCCAGCGTCAGCTTGTCATAGTCGGTGATCTGACCAACACGCGTATCCTCTACGGTATAGTTCACCTTTTTGATGGGGGTGAACACGGAATCCACAGGGATGACGCCAATGGGCATGTTGCCCACCTTGTTCTTGTCGGCGGCCACATAGCCGCGGCCTTTGTCCAGCATGATCTGTATCTGCAGATGAGCGCCTTCATTGAGCGTGGCGATGTGCAAGTCGGGGTTGACGATTTCAACTTCGTCATCCACACGGATATCCTCCGCCGTCACTTCGCAGGGGCCATGTGCATCGATATATACCTGCTTGGGCTGGTCGCTGTACAGCTTGGCCACCAGTTCCTTGAAGTTCAAGATCAGCTCCGTGACATCCTCTTTCACGCCGGGCACGGTGGAAAATTCGTGTTGCACACCATCGATGTGCACAGAGGAGACCGCAACGCCGGGGAGGGAGGAAAGGAGCACACGGCGAAGTGCATTGCCTAGCGTTTGGCCAAAACCACGCTCCAAGGGCTCTACAACAAATTTGCCATAGCGGTTGCTGTCGCCCATTTCCAGGCATTCGATGCGCGCCGGTTCGAATTTTTCAATCATTGTTTACCCTCCTTGATGGAACCGTCGGTCGAGGCATTCTAACTGCGCTTAACGGGAGTAGAACTCGACGATCATGTTCTCCTGCAGCGGCAGGTCGATGTCCTCGCGGGTGGGGAGGGCGATGACAGTGCCGGTAAGCTCGGCAGCATTGAAGGACAGCCATTTGGGAACGATGGTCTTGCTGCCTTCGCGAAGAGCCTTGAAGTGTTCGGTATCCCTGCTCTTTTGCTGGATGGTGATCACTTCGTTCACACTCACCAGGTAGGAGGGGATGTTCACGCGCTGGCCGTTCACCTGAATGTGACCATGGGTCACCAACTGGCGGGCATGACGGCGGGTGTTGCCAATGCCAAGGCGGAACACCACGTTGTCCAGGCGGCGCTCCAGAAGCTGGAGCAGGTTTTCGCCGGTAACGCCCTTCATGTTCACGGCTTTTTCGTAATAGTTGCGGAACTGCCGCTCCAGCACACCGTACACAAAGCGCACCTTTTGCTTTTCTTTCAACTGCGTCGCATATTCGCTGACCTTGCGGCGCCTTGAGTCCTTGCCGGGATTCCTGGTTGATTTCTTGTTGGAATAACCCATCATGGCAGGGGAGATATCAAGTGCCCTGCAGCGTTTTGCGATGGGGTCTGTATTTCTCGCCATAGGTCCTTACCTCCTCCTTATACCCTTCTGCGTTTGGGCGGACGGCAGCCGTTGTGGGGAATGGGTGTCACGTCCTTGATCATGTTCACTTCCAGGCCGGCGGCCTGAAGGGAACGGATGGCGGCCTCACGTCCGGAACCAGGTCCCTTGACGTAGACTTCAACAGTCTTCAGGCCAAACTCCATCGCCGCTTTGGCAGCCGTTTCGGCGGCCATCTGCGCGGCAAAGGGCGTGGACTTTTTGCTGCCGCGGAAACCCAGCCCACCGGAAGAAGCCCAGGAGAGGGCATTGCCGTTGGGATCGGTGATGGTGACGATGGTGTTGTTGAAGGAGGAGCGGATATGGGCAGCGCCGCGCTCCACCAGTTTGCGCTCACGGCGTTTGCGCGTAACCTTCTTTACCTTTTGCCTAGGTGCCATGGATTCATCCCTCCGTGCCCCAAAGGGCAATCGTTATAATTCGCGCATATGCGGGCACTACTTGGTCGCAGCCTTTTTCTTGCCGGCTACCTGCCGCTTGGGACCCTTGCGGGTGCGGGCATTCTGCTTGGTGTTCTGGCCGCGGACGGGCAGGCCGCGCCGATGGCGTACGCCACGGTAGCTGCCGATCTCCACCAGGCGCTTGATGTTCAAAGACACTTCGCGCCGAAGGTCGCCTTCCGTCTTCACGTTATGCTCGATATATTCGCGCAGCTTGGACACTTCCTGTTCGGAGAGATCCTTGACGCGGGTATCGGGACTGATGCCGGTCTCTTTGAGAATCAACTGGGAGGTGGGCAAACCGATGCCGAAGATATAGGTCAGTCCAATCTCCACTCGCTTTTCTCTGGGCAGGTCAACGCCCTGAATGCGTGCCATGTGTGAAACACACCTCCAAATATTGGTTCGGCTCCGCCGCAAAAAGCGGACGTGCCTTCTTTGCCGGACAAACATGTGCCCGGACAGCATGGATGCGATCTATCGGTAAAAGCCCGTGGATCACAGGGGTTGCCCCCTATGCAGCCGCCCACGAAGCTTAGACCATCTCTTTTAGGGGCTCCGCCCCTAAAACCCCGCCAAAAGGGCCCCCAGGGGTTTCGCCCCTGGACCCCACCAAAGGGATTTATCCCTTTGGAATCCCTGTTTTTAACACAAAATGCCATAGTCTCCCCATAATTAATGATGGGGATTGCAAAGGGGTTGTATCCCTTTGCCGGGGTCCAGGGGCAGAGCCCCTGGTCAGCCTTGCTTTTGCTTATGCTTGGGGTTTTCGCAGATGACCATTACACGGCCCTTGCGCTTGATGATCTTGCAGTTTTCGCAAATGGGTTTGACGGAAGGCCTGACTTTCATGGGGAAATCCTCCTTGCATCCGCCCGGCGGGCGGGATATATTGTTTGAGGAACCGCTGATTGATGAGGCGGGTAAGGCGACGAGGCGGTTTATCAGCCCCGCAAGGAGCCGGAAGGGAGACGTAGCTGCGCTACGGCAACCGGAGGAGCGACACAGCGGGGATGGAAAAGCGACCGTTGAATACCAGCCGAATGATCAGCGCTTCCGTAGCTCAGCCCTTGCTGCGCCAGGTGATGCGGCCCCGTGAGAGGTCGTAGGGAGAAAGCTCGATAGTAACCTTATCGCCAGGGTAGATGCGGATGAAGTTCATGCGCATTTTGCCCGAGATATGGGCCATGATACGATGGCCATTGGGCAGCTCCACCTGGAACATGGCATTGGGAAGCGCCTCAATCACGTGGCCTTCCATTTCTATGACGTCATTCTTGGACAAGTCCGCAACCCTCCTTGCATGTGGTCAGTTCCTGCGCCGCCTTTCCCAGTGATTTTCGAAGCTCGCTGTCTAGGACATCAGCGTTTGCGCGAAGCCTTGCGGCGATCTCAGGAAGGAAGACAGGCTTGGCGTGCAGGTGTTTGATCTTCTTGCGCTTGGGATGCTCCGCTTTGCGCAATTCCCCGTCCGCCATCAGTACGAAATCATCATCCACCACAGATGTGATGATGAACATCCGGCCGCGGTCCCGCCCCTGCGTGGACTGAACCACGCGCCCAACCTCAAAGGGAATGGGCTTCACGCGTCCTCCTCCTTCCAGGTAAACCCGGGAAGGGTCAATATCTCAGGCAGCCCATCCGTGATGGCAATGGTGTGCTCATAGTGCGCGGCAAGGCTTTTATCCTTCGTGGAGAACGTCCAGCCGTTTTCCGATTCCTCCACCGGCCACCCGCCTGCGGCGATCATGGGCTCTATGGCCAGTGTCATGCCGCGTCGCATGCGAACGCCATGACCGGCCTCGCCAAAGTTGAACACGCTTGGTTCCTCATGCATGGCCCGGCCGATGCCATGGCCTGTCAGGTCCCGGATCACGGAGTATCCGTGGGCTTCTGCCCAGGTTTGCACAGCGTGGCCGATATCCCCGAGGCGGTTGCCCGCCATAGCCTGGGCAATCCCCTTCCAGAAACACTGCTCGGTAATCTCAATCAGGGAAGCTGCCTGTGCGGAAATTTCGCCAACCCCAATGGTGAAGGCACTGTCCGCCTGCCAGCCATTCAGCACCAAACCGCAGTCGATGCTGATGATTGAGCCTTCCTGAAGCACCACATCCTCGCTGGGGATGCCGTGGACCACCTGATGATCCACGCTGGTGCACAGCGTGGCCGGATAGCCATGATAATGAAGAAAGGAAGGAACTGCCTTGTGCTTGCGTATGAGCTGCTCGGCATACACGTCCAAAGCGGCCGTTGTGACACCCGGCTTGACGGCGTCCCGAAGCTTTTGCAAAACTTCATACAGGACTGCGCCTGCCTCGCGCATATAACCTACCTGCTCCGGATTTTTCAGATAAATCATTATTCGACCCCTAAAACCTTGAGGATGGTATCAAATGTCTCCTCCATCCCCTGAGCGCCGCTGACAGTTTTCAAAAGGCCAGCCTGCTGATAATACGTGACCAATGGCGCAGTTTGACGGTGATATACCGTCAGTCGATTTTTAACCGTTTCCGCCTTATCGTCATCCCGCTGAATGAGGCCTTCACCGCAAGCGGCGCAATCCTTCTTACCGTCAAGAAGACTTAAGTGGTAAGTGGCTCCGCACTTTGGGCAAACCCGCCGCCCGGACAGACGGGAGATCAGGTCTTCATCCGGAACATCCAGGTTGAGAACAACGTCGATGCGGGCGATGGACTTGAGCGCTTCGGCCTGTGGTACGGTGC
>JAEZLW010000056.1 GCA_023415145.1 Bacillota bacterium
AACCGAAAGAGGTCCTCCATCTTTTGAAACGGCTCAAAACGCCCATATCCCTTTATGAGATGGGGCTCGATCTTGCCTCACCCGCTTTCCTTACGGCCATGGGCAACGTACCGGGCCAGCCGGACATGAGGCACCTGCCTTATCAGGTGACAGTGCAGATGGTTCTGGAAGCGGTCAAAAAATTGGAAGACCGGTACGGATTAAACGGGCTTGATAGGGGGGCGCTGGATTGTTTGCCAACATAATACCAAACATTTTTACAATCATCGAAAAGTTTCCGGGGTTGTTTTTAAAAGGCATAGGATATACCCTGCTCCTGTCTTTGATCACCGTCTTGCTGGGGACTGTTCTTGGTTCCCTGGTGGCGCTGATGAGGCGGTCGAAGATTGCGCCTACCAGGTGGATCGCCATCGCGTATACGGAGATCATCCGGGGTACGCCGCTGCTGTTGCAGTTGTATATTTTCGCGTTCCTGCTCCCGGCGCTGATTCCGGCTTTGAAAAACGCCAACTTCTTCAACGTGAGCGTCGCGCTGATCCTAAACTCCGCAGGGTATGTGAGCGAAATCATCCGAGCCGGCATCCAGGCCGTGGATAACGGGCAGACAGAGGCGGCCAGGTCCCTGGGGCTCAATTCCCGCCAAACGATGACCCACATCGTTTTTCCCCAGGCCATCAAAAACATTCTGCCAGCGCTGTGCAATGAGTTCGTTACCGTGATCAAGGAAACGTCTCTGGCTGCCACCTTCTTTGTAGGAGACCTGATGACGACCTACAACAACATCAAGGGCATCATGTTCCTGGTGCTGGAGCCCCTGATCGTGATAGGCATTATCTACTTTATACTGACGTTTACACTGAGCAAGGCCGTCGCCGTGCTGGAAAGGAGGCTGAAAGCCAGTGATTGAAGTACGTGATCTGCATAAAGCTTTCGGTGAGCTTCAAGTGCTCAAGGGGATCACCGAACGGATTGAAAAAGGGGAGGTCGTCACCGTCATCGGCCCTTCCGGCTCCGGCAAATCCACCTTCCTGCGCTGCCTGAACCTTCTGGAAAAGCCTACCCGGGGGCAGGTACTGTTTCATGATGTGGACCTGACACGAAAAGATGTGAACATCGACCGGCACCGGCAGAAGATGGGGATGGTGTTCCAGCATTTCAACATCTTCCCGCACCTGACAGTGAAAGACAACATTACCCTGGCACCTGTTTTGACGGGTAAAAAGAGCAAGGCCGAAATGGAGGACTTCGCAAAGGAGCTGCTCAACCGGGTGGGGCTCATCGATAAGCTGAACGAGCATCCAAAGCGTCTGTCCGGCGGGCAGAAGCAGCGGTTGGCCATTGTGCGCGCCCTGGCCATGGAGCCGGAAGTAATGCTCTTTGACGAGCCCACCAGCGCCCTGGACCCGGAAATGGTGGGCGAGGTGCTGGTGGTGATCCAGGACCTGGTGAAAAACGGTATGACCAGCATCATCGTCACCCATGAAATGGGCTTTGCAAGGGAAGTATCTACCCGGGTGCTGTTCATGGATGAGGGCCGGATTGCCGAGCAGAATACGCCGCAGGAGTTGTTTTCCAATCCGCAAAACCCAAGGACGCAGGAATTTTTGAAAAAAGTGCTTCGATAACGATAAACAAAAAGAGGAACGCTTGAAAAAGCGCTCCTTTTTACTTGATGCCATTGCCTGTTATCAATGCCGCATCCGTTTGGCCAGCATATAGGCGGGCAAGGATAAAAGGCTCCACAGCGCCGCGTATTGAGGACAAATTTGCCCGTCCACATGCATAGGAAACCGGGAATAATCCCATATCTGATGGCGGCGGTTCACCGTACGGCCCATCACATATTCCAATGCGGTGATGGCCGCGCCGCCCGCCAGGCATTTTTGCCACATGGGCCGCCCGGCCATCCGTTTGCTCAGACGATTCAGCACATACAGCCCCGTGCCGCCCGCCACTGACATGGAGGGCGCCGTCCGTCCGCGCCATATTAGCTCAAGCAACGGGTAGGCCGCCGCACCCATGGCAAATAGTTTCAGATCCTGTTTCAAGCGCATGCGCGTCACCTCTTATATAGCATGCGCGATTTCCAGTAGATTAATCCCCGAAAGAGATGCCGATGTTCCGGGCAAGCTGTACCATTTGGTGGTCAGGATTCACCTGCTTTAAAACCCCGGCAATATCCTTGAGCGCGTTGTGGGTGACGGTATTGCCTGCCAGTGCGACGCTGACGCCATAAATATCGTCCCGTATGAGCTGTGCGGCATGCACGCCAAACTGAGTAGCCAATACCCGGTCGTAGGCACTGGGGCTTCCGCCCCGCTGAATGTGGCCAGGAACGACGGATCGGGCTTCCACGCCCACCATTTCAGACAATTGGGAGGCAATTCGGGCGGCAATGCTGAAGCCGGGGCAGGCCGCACGGGATGCCTCCCGTTCCTTTTTCTTCTGCCTGGATTCCTCCAGGTCCATGGCACCTTCCGCTACGGCAATGATGGAGAAGGGCTTTTTGCTGTTGGCTCGTTGTTCCACCACCTTGGCTACCTTTTTGATGTCGTAGGGGATCTCGGGCAGCAATACAACGTCCGCACCACCTGCGACTCCGGCATATAGCGTTAGCCAGCCGGCCTTGTTGCCCATCAGCTCGATCACCATGCACCGGCCATGGCTGGTGGCGGTGGTGTGAATGCGGTCGATGACTTCCGTGGCAATATCCACCGCTGTATGAAAGCCAAAGGTGAAGTCTGTACCGTACAGATCGTTGTCGATGGTCTTGGGCAGACCGATGATATTGAGTCCTTCCTGGCTGAGCAGGTTGGCCGTCTTGTGGGTGCCGTTGCCGCCCAGTGTGACGAGGCAATCCAGGCGCATGGCCTTGTAATTGTCTTTCATGGCTGCAACCTTGTCTACATTATCGTCCCCAATCACACGCATGTTCCGAAACGGCTGACGGCTGGCACCCAGAATCGTGCCGCCCAGGGTGAGGATGCCGGAAAACTGTTTGCGGTCCATGAGCTGATAATCGCCCTGGATCAGGCCACGGTAGCCGTCCCTGATGCCGATGATCTCCGCATCGAACAGCTCGTAGGCCGCCCTGGCGACACCACGGATGGCCGCGTTCAGGCCCGGACAGTCTCCCCCGCTGGTCAGGATGCCGATCCGCTTTTTCATAAACATTCCCCCGCTTCTTCTTCCTCTCTTCCCTGATTATACCACAGGGAGGGGAAGCAGGAAACGGGGGAAGCCTTCTTTTTTCGCCGTGCCTATGCGGCTCTTGACAAAGGGCGTATACTGGAAGTGATTTTTTACAGCGGAGGGCTATCATGGACAGCCGGGATATAGTAATCAGCGCTTTGCGGGAATGGAGCGTTCCCTTTGAGCATTATACACATCAAGAAGCCCATACCGTAGATGATTGCCTGAAGATGGATTTTCTATCACCGGACGTGGTGATCTGCAAGAACGTTTTCCTATGCAACAGGCAGCAGACGCAGTTTTATTTGATGATGATGCATCCATACAAGCAGTTCCGAACGGCGGAGGTGAGCAAGGAACTGGGTGTATCCCGCTTGAGCTTCGCGCCGGACGAACTGCTGCCCCGGATGCTAGGGCTGCTGCCCGGAGCGGTGAGCCCGCTGGGGCTTTTGTTTGACAGGGAGCGCCGGGTGACACTGGTGTGTGACAGGGCAGTGAAGGAGTATCCGCGCATCGCTTTCCATCCCTGTGTCAATACAGAAACGGTGATCTTTCAAAGCAACGATTTCTTTGATAAGGTGCTGCCCCGCCTGAATGCGGTACCTGCGTGGGTACTGCAATAGGCAGCATCATTTTAAGAATGCCGATACGGCGTAGCCTGTCTTGCTTCCATAGCGCACCTTCACCCAGTCTGTACCTGGGATGAGCACTTCCACGATATCGCCATGGTCCATGCGGGCCAGCACCTGGGTGCCGGTGATGCTGGGGCCGCTGCGCAGGTTGACAAAGCTGCGGTTGGGATGGGTGACGGTCATTTCCGGTATGGCGGGCAGGTTGTAAAAGGCAAGGTATTTGGACATCATGAAGCCTGTTTTGCCTGATGCATCCACCGTGACATGGCTCCATTCGCTGCCCATAGAAAGCACGGTAAGGCGCGTGCCGTTATTGTACTGGCCAAGAACCTTGCTGTTTGTGCTGGGGCTTTCCCGAAGGTACAGCACCTGGGTGGCTTTGGGGTTTTTGACCACGGCGTAGGGTTCCTTGGGGGCCGCTCCGCCGCTGCCTCCGTTTACAAGAATGCCTTCTTGAAGAAAATCAGTGCTCATATAACCTTGGTAGCCGTCAATGGAAACCTTCCACCAGCCGTCGCCCCGGTTTAAAACCATTACATACCGGCCGCCTTTGAACTGGCGGATGGAGGGATACTGCATCCCCGGCCCGGTTCTCAGGTTCAAGCCCGTGTTGTTGGGAGTAACGATGGTGGCGATGTCATCGCTGCCAACCATAGCGTCCAGCTTCAGGTATTCGGCGCGAAAGTAGCCCAGCGTGCCATCAACGGATACAAGGTACCATCCGCCGGTATTTCCTAAAACCGGCGCTGGGGTTCCATCGTAATAGATGCCAAGCACCTGGGCGGAATAGCTGGGTTCCTTGCGCAGGTTCAGAAACTGGGTTGGCTTGGGGTTTAGAACAGTGGCGATGGTGGTATACCCGGTGATACCCTTGTTCAGGAAATTGCGGCTCATATAACCGGTTTTTCCATCGGGGGTGACCACCGCATACCAGTTCCCCGGCGCGTCGGATATTTGCATCCAGGTACCGGGAGGGTATGCGCCAAGCCAGGTGCTGTCGGCGCTGGGCCCTTTGCGCAGGTTCAGTCGTGTGGTGTTGTAGACGACGGCGAATTCATCGACGGCCAGGGCTGTGGCGCTGGTTGATAAAAGTACCAGGACCAATACCAGGGCCGCCCATCTTTTGTGAAGAGGGGAATGGCGCCTTTTCATATTCACCATTTTCCGATCTCTCCTTTAGGGCTTATACCAATTCAAAACCTGCCTGCCTCGCTGCTGTGGATCTTTTCACACATGACTGCGTCATCTTTCGCTCCACGTAGCGCTGCTACGCGTCGCTCCTGCTCCTTGTCCTGTACGAAAATTTCTCACAGCATCGGAAGCATTCAATTTTTTCATTGGTAGTAGGACTATTGCCCTTCACCTAAAAAACGGAGCAGGCCATGAAAATATTCCCTGAATCCGGCATTTTCGTTAGCTTTTACATTGCCGGTTATTGGGAATTTTCCATGGCCCGCCTTTCGTTTAACAGATGGAAAGATGACGTCAGGTTTTTCGATAACTATGTAGCTGCAATACTCTTTGTACGGCATTTTGCGCTTTTTCGCTCAGGTCTATCTCTACTGGCTGTTCCCCCAGCGCAACGTGCAGAAAAAATTCCAGCGTGCCCTGGTTGCCGGTGACTGGGCTGTTGGTTATGTTGACAACCTGCACGCCCGGCAAGCCGTTCAAATCCTGTATCAGGCGAAGCAAAAGGGGATGATAGGCGTCCTCGGAAATGACGCCAGTGCGCCGTGCCGCCGCATCCTCTACTTCAAACAGCGGCTTGACCAGACACACAAGCTCTCCCTTGCCGCCCATGATATTTGCAAACACCGGTACAGCCTTTCGAAGGGAAAGATAACTCAAGTCCACACTGGCCAGATCGGGCCTTGGGGATAATGACAGCAGCTTTTCATCACTGATGTTTGTTTTTTCCAGGTTGACCACCTTGGGATGCTGCCTCAGGCTCCCCGCCAGTTGGCCAAAGCCTACCTCTACGGCATAGACAAGCGCTGCCCCGCTTTTTACAAGGCAGTCGGTAAAGCCGCCGGTGCATGCGCCGGCATCAATGCACACGCGTCCTTCGGCACGGATGCGAAAATCCTGCAAGGCACCTTGCAGCTTCAATCCGCCTTTGGCCACATAGGGCAGTTCCCTGCCCTTGACCAAAAGGGGTTTGTCGCAGGGAACAAGCTGGGCAGGGCTTGCAATGCGCTCCTGTCCGCAGAATACCTGCCCGCTCAGGAAGTAGGGAAGCGCCTCGTCCTTGGAGCGGAAGAAGCCTTCGTCCATAAGCCTTTCAATTGCTTTGCGCTTTGCCGCTTTGTTTTTCAAGCAGGTCCTCCTGGTTCGTTTTTTCCATTATACCACGGACAGGCAATATTTTCACAAGCATGCAAGGGAAAAAACGAATCAGCACCGCTTGTTTGCATTCGGAAGCATCATTCTTAAACCCTCTTACCAGCGTACAGACGCTTACTACTCGGACATCATCTCTTTCGCCAGGGATAGAATCGTTTTTGCCCGTTCATCCTTGATGCTGTTGATACAATCATAGGATACACACATTTCGGATATAGGTTTTCCCTTGAATGTATCCATTAATTGTGATATCCTTGATCAAAGTGCGTTCAAGGAGCATGCCATGCAATTTACATACAAGCATACGCTCATTTCCAGTTACTTAGGTTACGTAACACAAGCCATCGTCAACAACCTGGCGCCCCTGTTGTTTTTAACGTTTCAGCGGGAATGGAACGTAACGCTTGCAGACCTGGCACTTTTGATTTCCCTGAACTTCATGATCCAGATCGCCGTGGACCTCATCGCCTCCGCCTTTGCGGACAAGGTAGGGTACAGGGCTGTGGCCGCCGGTGCGCATGTGTTTTGTGTGGCCGGGCTGATGGGCATGGGCATACTGCCCCGCGTGTTTGCAAACCCTTATACTGGGCTGATTGCGGCTACCTGCCTGAATGCGGTGGGCGGCGGGCTGATAGAGGTCATCATCAGCCCCATTGTGGAATCGCTGCCGGGGGATAAAAAGGCAGCCTCCATGAGCCTTTTGCATTCCTTTTACTGCTGGGGGCACGTTGCGGTAGTCCTTTTATCCACGGCCTATTTCGCGCTGTTTGGCGTGTCCCGTTGGCCATACCTGTCCATGGCATGGGCTTTGGTGCCGCTCATCAACTTCTTTCTCTTTTTGAAAGTACCGCTCCGCACGCTGAGCGAGAATGCGGCACATGGCCATCAGGCCGGGAAGGGCCAAAGGCGGTCCTTGCTGCTGCTTTTTCTTTTGATGATGGTATGCGCCGGAGCAGCGGAGCAGGCCATGTCCCAGTGGGCCTCGCTGTTTGCAGAGGCCGGCCTTAACGTTTCCAAAGCGGTTGGAGACTTATTGGGTCCTTGTCTGTTTGCCGTGTTGATGGGTTTATCGCGGGTGGCCTACGGCGTGATGGGTACGCGGCTCCATTTGGAAAAAGCATTGTTTTTCAGCAGTGCCTTATGTATCGTAAGCTACCTAACCGCCGTTTTTTCGCCGGTGCCGCTGCTTTCGCTGTTGGGTTGCGGCCTGTGCGGCCTTTCCGTGGGGCTGATGTGGCCGGGTACCTTCAGCCTGGCGGCAAAGCATTTTCCAAGGGGCGGCACGGCCATGTTCGCCTTTTTGGCGCTGGCGGGGGATGTGGGCTGTTCGGCGGGACCGGGGCTGGTGGGATCTGTTTCCGACGCGGTTGCTAAAGGGGTGCGTACATTTTTGCATAGCTGGCTCCCCGGCCTTGGCATCACGGAGGCTGGTTTGAAATCGGGTCTTTTTCTGGCCATCGCATTTCCTCTCATCATGCTGACAGGCGCGGGGCTTTTGTGGAAGAACATATACAGAAGGAAAGAAGGGTGATTGTATGCACATGAACAGGCTGGGCGCTACGGAACTGTTTGTAAGCGAGGTTGGGCTGGGCTGCGAGCATTTGGAAAACAAGGAAGAGAGCATTGTTCTGAGCGTTGTGAATGAGGCGGTGGACCTTGGCATCAACATACTGGACGTATTCATGGCGGAGCCCAATGTTCGCAGCTACATCGGCAAAGCCCTTGTTGGGCGGCGGGACAAAGTCATTTTGCAGGGGCACATCGGTGCGGCCAGGGAGAACGGGCAGTACCTGCGCACCAGGGACATCGATATTACCAAGACGTATTTTGAGGACTTTATGGCCCGTCTGCAAACAGATTATGTAGACATCGGCATGCTTCACTTCATCGATACGATGGAGGATTGGGAGACGGTGCTCCATGGCCCGGTGATGGAATATGCCAGGTCGCTCAAGGAAAAGGGCGTCATCCGTGCGCTGGGCATGAGCTCCCACAGCGCACCGGTATCACTGGCGGCCGTTCAGTCCGGGCTGATTGACGTATTGATGTTTTCCTTGAACCCGGCCTTCGACCTGCTGCCGGAAAGCACCGATCTGGATTCCCTTTTCAAAAAGGATACCTACCAGCAAAATGGGCTGCTTGGCATGAATCCCGTACGGGAGAAGCTTTATAGAACGTGCGAGGCAAACGGTGTAGGCATCACCGTGATGAAAGGGTTCGGGGCCGGCACGCTGTTGCATGAGGAGTCCTCGCCATTCCATGTGGCATTGACGCCTTCCCAGCTATTGCAATATGCCTTGACCAGACCCGCGGTAGGAAGCGTGCTGGTGGGTTGCAGGACACCTGACGAGGTGCGTAAGGCCGTGGCGTTTGAAACGGCCACTGATGCGGAAAAGGATTATTCTGTGCTCTTGGGCGCGCTGGACGCATATGCCATGACAGGCCGCTGCATGTACTGCAATCATTGCCTGCCTTGCCCCTCGGGTATCGACATCGCCCAGGTGAACAAATACATCGATCTGGCAGCCGGCCAAGGGGAGATTCCCGCTTCCATCCGTGATCATTACAATCTCCTTTCCGCCCATGCCGGCGATTGCATCGCCTGCGGCCAGTGTGAGGAGCGTTGTCCCTTTACCGTGCCGGTCATAAAGCGCATGGCGGACATGCAGACGCTCTTCGGGAGATAATAGAAACTGAAATTATCCGGTGCGTCAACCGTACAGTTCGGCATTTGAATGTTTTGCCGCATTGTACGGTTTTTCTGTTATCATCGCGTCTTCTTCATGTTTTGGCTCCTTTCTGATGACTGCTGTGGACAAGGATAGATGCAAGCTTTATAATATCAATAACGAGTTTGTAAACGTAAATCAGATACGAAAGGCGCGATGGCATCATGGTCAAAGATGGGATTACCCGGCGGGAGATGCTTTTGTTTGCGGCAGGAGACATCTTTGGCGGCGGAGGCCAGGCAATTATATCGGTGCTGTATCTGATCTTCCTGACCAATGTGCTCCGCATAGAGCCGGCATTGGCGGGATTGGTCATCTTGATATCAAAAGTCTGGGATGCAGTTTTTGATCCCTTCCTGGGTGTCCTAACGGATAACACACGTACAAAACTGGGACGCCGCCGTCCCTATATCCTGGCTGGCGGGCTTTTGCTTGTTCCCGCCATGGCGTTATTGTGGCTGCCGGTCAATTTTTCCTCCCAGTGGGGAAAAGCGCTTTACGTGACCGCGGCGTACCTGTTTTACAATACCGTAGCCTCCATCATTGCGGTGCCTTACAGCTCCATGAGCACGGAGATTACGGCTGATTTTAGCAAATGCAATACGGTCAATGTTCTGCGCTTGGTGGTATCCCTGACAGCCACCGCACTTTGCACGCTTTTGCCATCCATGTTGTTTGAGGACAGCATCAAAAGAAACATGCCTTTTACAGGTACGTATCTGATACTCGTACTCGGATTTGGGACCCTGTTCGCTTTGCCGCTGATCATGCTAGGCCTATGGGGCAAAGAGCGCGTACCCTATGAGGAGAGGCGTTCCACCATATCGCTGGATACGCTGTTGAAGCCTTTTGCGGTCAAAGCGTTCCGCAAGCTGTTGTATTTGTATCTGGCGCAGGCAGTGACGCTGGATATTGTGGCGGTTGTTACCATGTATTACGCCTTGTACGTTGTACCCGGCATGAGTACAACCGTCTTTCTTGGGATATTTCTGGGCATCCAATTGCTGCTGTTTCCCCTCTTTGGCTATATGGTTGGAAGGATCGGAAAGACAAGGATATACCGATTCGGCCTTCCTGTTGCAATCCTGGGAGCCCTTTGCATCGCGCTGTATCCTGCCGGCTGGGCAGAATGGGGTATCTATGCTGTTACCGCAATGACAGCACTGGGGTTTGCCGGCGCCCAAACCATGAGCTGGATCATTTTCCCCGATGTGGCGGACATTGCAGAGATGGGCCTTCGGGAGCGCATCACCGGTTCGCTGAGCGGGATGATGGCCTTTATCCGCACCATCAGCACCGCGGTAGCCACTTTTCTCATCGGGAACATGCTTTCCATCACCGGGTTTGTGATTCCTACCGACGCTGTGCCGCTGCCCCAGCAGCCTCAGACAGCCATCCTTGGCATCAGGCTGATCATTTTTCTTCCCTTCGCCCTATTGATGGGTTATGCATGGTTCAAGGCCAAAGGCTTCTGCCTGACGCCGGATGTCAGTCGGCGAGTGAAGTATTTCAACGATAAGCTTCATAACGGCGAGCTGGACAAAATAAACAGCGCGGAACGGGAGGAGTATGAGGCATTGAAGAAGGAATTCGTATCCTGATGTGCTGGAGGATGGTATGGACAAATCGTTGGATATCCCCATGAGCTTGAAGATGAACCACAAGTGCTTTGCGGACATCGAAAAGCTATCCTGGGGCGAAGAAGCAGATGAAAGTCAAATTATAGAGATTCTGAAGTTTATCGATACCCGGTATGATTGCGCGGATTTCCGCATGATTTGCATCCTGCGTACGCTGTACGCCTATGCTTCACTGATATCCGGTTCCACTCGTTACGCTATGCAGCATACGGTGTTGAATTTCAAGTACTGGATGGACGAGCCGGGCGAAGACAGCATGTGCTATTGGTCTGAAAATCATCAGCTATTGTTTGCGGCCTGCGAATACCTGGCGGGGCAGCTTTATCCTGAGGAGGTGTTCTTAAACGGTCAGTTACTCAGGGATGATGCCCCAAACTGCGGTCTCACCGGTGAGGAACATCAAGAAAAGGCGAGGAAGGTGCTGCTAACCTGGTTCAAGCGCCGCTTCCAGTTCGGGTTTAGCGAGTTCCATTCCAATACTTACTACGAGGAGGATATCGCGCCTCTTTCTCTGCTTGTCGATTTTGCGAAAGAGGAGGATATCCGGCTTCAGGCATCCATGCTGCTGGACCTTCTTTTGCTGGATATGGCGCTGCACAATTTTCAGGGGTATTTCTGTGCCGCTTCCGGCCGCTGCTATGAAGCACAAAAGAAGGACCCGGGCCGGCAGGACGTGCTGGAGATCATGGATAAAGCCTTCGGCTTTGATCTTGTCAAAAACTATGATTACACCCGCTTGTCGGCGGAATTTATTCTGAACCAAAGATACCGCGTACCCAAGGTGCTCCTGGCAATCGCCCATGAAGAAGGACCCCTGGAGATCAAGGATTCCATGGGCCTTGACTTAAGCGAGGTGTGGGACAAATTCCGGGATGCGCGCACAGTGGAGGATTTGGGCCGGTATCTGTGGGCCATGGAAGCCTTCACCAATCCGGAATCCGTGAACATGACCATGAAAATGTTCAGGCTGTGGAGGCTGCGTACCAATGATTTTTTGAAGGACCTCAAAGTGCTGGATATACCATTCTTAAGGCGGTTGGGCGTTTTGCCTGCCCTGGTTCGGCTGTTGAACCCCGTCACCCAGGGCATCGCCATCCAAAGGGCCAACACCTGCACGTACAAAACGGAGCATTACATGCTATCCACCGCCCAGCGCCACCATGCCGGGGAGTTTGGCGATCAGCAGCACATTTGGCAGGCGACCTTGCCGGATGGCGTAACGGTGTTCACCACCCATCCGGGGGCCGCGTTTTTCAAAGACAACGCCCGCAATTTTTCACCTTCCTACTGGGTGGGCAATGGCATCCTTCCCGACGCCGCCCAGCACAAGAACGTTTGCCTTTGCTTGTACCGGCTGAACCGGCGAAAAGGGTTCATGGAAAAGCAGCGGCAGATGTACACACACGCCTATTTTCCTCAAAAGAAGTTTGATCAGGTGCAAAGGGTGCATGACCGGTTGTACGTTGCCCGAAAGGGAGAAGGATACATAGCGCTGTTTTCGCTGCATCCTATGGAGGAAGCGGGAGAGGAAGAGCTGATCCAGCGGGGCATCGAGACGGGCTGGGCTGTCATGATGGGCAGCGGGAAAGATTTTATCTGCCTGGAAACCTTTCATCAAAAGATGCGCCGGTTCAAGCTGTCTGCAGTTGGCGGGCGGGGCTTGGCCCTTGCAGACGGCACGGATGATGAAAAATTTTGGTCGCTGGAATACAAGGGAGCGTTCCTGAGCAGCGACCTTGTGCAGAATACGGAGTATCCCCGTCTATCTTGTCCCTTTGGCCATGTGGAACGCGATCCGCAGGAGTATGCCATCCGCTTTGGGGAATACAGCCTGCGTCTGAACCTTGGGGCAGGCCTCCGGGAAGGCGATGGAATCTGAGAGGAGAATCATGATGGCATCATCCGAGTTGAACAAGGTCAAGCGGCTGTGCGATTATATGGTGAAAAGCAGGGAGCCGAAAATGCGCTGGATGTGGGGGGAAGCGCTGTTCGGCTATGCCCTTTCTCAGTTGGATGCCTATCTTGATGCAGAGGATTATACCCCGTTTTTGACGGGATTTTGCGATTATTATATGCAGCATCCGCCCCGTGTGGTATGCGCCGACACCTGCGCCCCGGCGCTGATTACGTATGCCATGCAAAAGAAAAACGAGGATTACGCCAGGCTGACGAACAAGGTGCTGCATTACATCAAAAACGAGCCAAGGCTTATAGGCGACGCGGTGAACCACCTGGGCAGGAATATCGCGGGGAGGTTTTATCCCAAATCCATCTGGGTGGACAGCCTGATGATGTTCAGCGTCTTTCCCGCCCGGTATGGGGCCGAAACCGGGGATTGGCCGCTTTTGGACTATGCGGCCCGCCAGCCAGCAATTTACAGCCGGTATATGCAGGATGAAAAAACAGGCCTGTGGCGGCACAGCTATTGGGTGAAGAGGGGCAAACCCCATCCCAGAGGTGAAATCTACTGGGGCCGGGGCAACGGCTGGGTGGTATGCGCGCTGCCAATGATTCTGGACTTTATCGGCCCGGATCATGCCCGGAAGGAGGAAATACAAAAAATCCTCCGCCGCACGGCGGAGGCTGTCGTCCGCTGCCAGCGGCCAGACGGGAGCTTTTCTACGGTGCTGAACAGCAGTTTGTACCGGGAGCTTTCCGCCACGGCGCTGATCGCTGCCGGGCTTTTGCATGGCGTGCGCCGGGGTTATTTGGAGGAGGATCTATTGCAGCCCGGCCTGAAGGCATTCTATTCGGTGATGGACGGCATACGGGAAACGGATGAGGGTATATTCCTTCAGGAGATCAGCGCTCCCACCATCCCGCTGCACATTTTCCCGTATCTGGGATATAAATACACGCCGCTTAATGAAAACTATCCCTACGGCGTGGCGGCAGCGGTATTCGCGGCGCTGGAATACGAAAGGTTGGCGGATACTGAGTAAGCCAAGAATCATGACCCTATCGGGGTTTAATGCACAAAGGGGGCCTTTTTATGAGGATCGCCATTTTCGTGGATGGAGGGAACATGTACCGCACGCAGCGCAAGTATCTAGGGTGGAATATTGATCTGAAAAGATTCCTCGATTACTTTCGCATGTTGGGCGATGTGGTGGATGCCTACTATTATACGGCCATCGACTATAAGGCGGAATCCCAGAACCGCTTTGTGCAGATGCTGCCGCTGATGGGGTACTCCATCGTGTCCAAACCCCTGAAGGAAATCCATAACGGCGAGGAAACCAAGAAAAAAGGCAACCTGGATGTGGAGATTGTGCTGGACATGTTCAATACCATCGACAATTATGACATGGCGGTGCTCTTCAGCGGCGATGGCGATTTTGAGCGGGCGCTGCAGCAGCTTCGGGCCCGGGGCAAGCGTTTCATGGTGGTGGCGCACCGTTCCACGGTAGCCAGGGAGATACTGGCCGTTGCCGGCATGCACTATCTGGACATTGCCACCATCGAAGGTTATGTGAAGATGACAGCGCTGCCCAAGGAGTTGCAGGCGGATACCAGCCTGACGGAGGTCATTGCGGACATGTCCATAGAGGAAGAATATCCAATCTGAAGCTTTGCTCAATGGGCTTCCAGGTTAAACACAACAGCCTTGGGCCTGGTCATGGCCTCGATGGAATACTTGACGCCCTGGGTGCCCATGCCTGAAGCCTTCACGCCCAGGAAGGGAAAATGGTCGGGGCTCCGCTCCGTTTTGTTGTTGATTTGCACCGTGCCCACCTCCAGGCGGCCGGCAATGTGGAAGGCATGGTGGATGTTGCTGGTAAATACCGAGGATTGCAGCCCATACTCCGAGCGGTTGGCGATATCGATGGCTTCTTCCGTATCCTTCACTCTTATGATGGGCAGCACCGGGCCGAATGGTTCCTCCCAGGCCAAACGCATATCGGTGGTCACGTTGTCGATAAGCGCGGGATAGATCAAATCACCCTCACGCTTGCCTCCCGTGAGCACTTTTGCCCCCTTGCTCACGGCATCACCGATGAGGTCCATCACAAAATCGGCGGCCTTCTTATTGATCAGGGGTACTATCACCGCGTTGTTGCGCGGGTCGCCCACCGGTAGTTTTTCAATACGGTCAAGAAGCTTGGGGATCAGGGAATCGGCCACATCGTTCTCCGCCAGAATGCGCTTTACTGCCGTACAGCGCTGGCCGGAATAGGAGTAGGCCCCGGAAACGATGTTATCCGCCGCGAAATCAAGGTCGGCGTCACCTAATACGATGGCTGCATCCTTGCCGCCCAGTTCAAGCAGCAGAGGTACCATGCCCGAAAGCTTGGAGATATGCCGGCCTACCTCGGTGCTGCCGGTGAAATTGACGAAGTTGATGCCCGGATGGGTGACAATGTAATCGCCGATATCGCTTCCACGGCCTGTGACCGTGTTGAGGATGCCGTTTGGCAGGCCCGCCTCCGCAAACACCTGAGCCAGGTACAGCGCGCTGACCGCCCCTTGGGTGGCAGGTTTCAGAACCACGGCATTGCCGCCGATGAGCGCGGGTGCCACCTTGGATACCGAAAGGTTGATGGGGTAGTTGAATGGGGATATGGCCAGTACCGTTCCCAAAGGCACCCTTGTCACATAGGAAATCTTGTTCCTGCTGCCGCCGGGAAAGTTTTCGCCATTGATGGCTTCTCCCGCCAGGCTTTTGCCCACATCCGCCGTGTAACGCAAAAAGTCGGCCGTGCGCCGGACTTCGGAAATGGCGGACTTTTCATCCTTGGCGATTTCCATGGTGAGGACATTCGCGATTTCCTTTTCGTTTTGCTCCATCAGCTCGGCGGCCTTGTAAAACACCGCCGCCCGCTCATGGATGGGCGTCTGTGCCCAGACATGCAGGTTTTCCTTTGTGTTCTGAATGGCTCTGTCCACATCCTCACGCGTCATGGCCGGCACTCTCCCTACCAGAGAGCCATCCACGGGGGAAGTGACTTCAATAAAAGCGTTGGTGGAGGCTTTTGTCCACTCGCCGCCCAGCAGATTGCAAAAGGCTTTTCCCTCGCCGCACAGTTTTCGAAACATTGCAAATACCCACCTTTCTCAAACAGCCCGCGCCCCAATTAAAGGCGCGGGCTGCTTCTTCTATTATACCCAGGGTTTTGCCAATTGCACCGGATTTGGCGGGACGATCTTTTTACAGCAGCTTCGCATAATCATCTGCGGTTCCGCCGTCAAGGAAGCATTCGATGATCTGCCTTCCCTCCAGGCACAGGTTGCTGGTCTGGAATTGTTTCAGTTCCTGAGAAAAGAAATCGGTCAGCATACCGGCTCCGGCATCATAGGCACTTTCGCCAACCTCCAGTTGCAGGTCGGTCTGCAAAAGTCCCTTTGGAATGTAATCACCGTCAATCTTCAGCGAATCCAGGGCGTATCCCAGCAGCGGGCAGCGGGCGGGAACAAGCTGTTCAGGCCTGAACTTTACGCTTCCGCGCCGGGCCAGGTATTCCCTGGTGATCCATTGGGGCATGAAGCCAACGCGGTACGCGCCGATGTACTGGTTGGGAATGAGCTTGTAGCGCGTGGAAGGCGTTTTTATGATTTGCTGCAGCAATAGATTGGCCTGGTCCACCATTTTTCCGGTGGCAAACGGCCAGTAGGAGCCTACGCCCTCCCCTGTCATGCCGGTGGTACCGGTAATGCTGGGGTTGTCATGGCCCCTTGGTGCAACCAGGCGCCACAGCCAGGCCAGGGCGGGCGGCAGCACGTGCAGCATGCCAATGATGCCGTATGTGGGCGCATCTTTGGTACAAGGAGGTGTTCTGACACCGAAGCTGCGTACATCCACTTCCACCGGCTCGCTGATGGTACCCGGCACATGATGGCGGGGAAGAATGACCCTTGGATTGGGACATGGTTTGCCGGGCTCATCCAGGGTATGCTCCCAAATTAAGCATGTGGAGCCGGGAACGCCTTTCATGTTCAGAAAGATGAGCGGCTCCTTGGGATGAACGCACAGGCGTTCATGCTGCGGGTCGGTGCCGTACTTGGTGATATGGTTTACCCGAAGGAACCAGCCCGCCTCAGCATCCTTGACCATCAGCCTTTTGCTGTTTTTCTGGAAGGAATCGTGGCAAAGGGCCATGTCGTCGGTAATGGGAAGCAGCTCGCAGGTTTCCTTGATGTCCAGGTACAGCTTTTCGCCGGACAGCGTGTTTTTGGCCAGCAGGATGCGCCCATCGGGCTGCAGGTGCATCTGTTCGATCATTTCGCTTTTGCCGCTGCCGCTGGCGCCTTCATGCAGCATGATGAGGCTGTTGTCATAGGGTGTGACAACCTTAACCGTTGAACCGTGCAGGGTGATCCAGCCCTCCTGTTCCCCGATATGGATCAGCACGCCATATATACCCTTTTTGGCGCTGGGGCCGGGATATAAATTAAATGAGAAAATTTCATGCAGGCCCGGAAGCCGGTGATGCACCACAATTTGTTTTTTGTCAAAATGCGTATGCCGAAAGGGTGGAGCGAGGTATATCACTGCCTTTGGCGCAAAATCGTCCGGGAGTTTCGAAGCGGGAACAAACCCTTGCAAATCGGCCAGCCCGCCGGCGAAGAAGGCGGCGTTTTGAGGGCCGATCAGCAAAGCGGGATATTGCAGGTCTTCGCCTCCTGCCATAAAGGGGAGCAGTATCAGGCGTTGTTCGCCGAGCCACGCCAGCACATCCTGGCGCAATGGCGCGAAGTCACTGCCATACAGGTCCTTGTACCGGGGCTTGTCGGTGGGGCCGTCATCGGCAATCGCCATACAGTCAGGGTCACGCCTGCGCATGTATGCATCCGAATAATTCACAACCAGTCCGTTGGAGCACTTTGTGACGGTCGCCTCGGTATACTCGCCCAAGCCGGGGACATCGTAGGAGACTTCAAATGTCCCTTCTTCTTTCATACCCAAAGCCATTTTTAGAACCTCATCCCTGGTTTCGGGAATAAAGAGTGCTGGAGCACTTTTGAGCAGCCGGGCCAACTCCCCGGATAATGATAACCTTTCCCATAGCGCCTTCATCAACATACCTCCAAAATGGTAAAATAAAAAACCAATGCCCAATAGCTCCGGCTGGAGCGATCAGGTATTGGCTTACCGCAAGACTGGTCTGAAGACCCTTCGGCGTGTCTGCCTGAATTACAAGCGTTCTTCCAAATTGCTGCCCAAAGTGATCAAAACGATCTTTTCACCGCTCTTTGTGCTTACATCGGAATGAATGCTTACGATGTCCGTTTGGATGATGGGGATCAACATGGATTCAATCTCGGCCTTCGCGCCTTCAAAAAGCATGGTTCTCAGCTTCTTGATTTGCTCGACCCCCTGGGGTGTTTCAGCCAGTTTCCTCTCGGAAGGACTGAAAAACCCCAGCATCCTGACAATGATCATATCCTGAAGAATGTACGTTTTGATTTGCCTGGGCCCCCGGCCCATAAATTCGATTTCGAATCGGCTGAAGGCCTCGCTGATCTTGGCCTCCATCTGGCCCTTGCTCATCTGCCGCCCCTTCATCATCCAAAATACTTCCCCAGTTTTTATTCTATCAGCCGCCTGTTGCCCTGTCAATGGGCAGTATCATTTTTACCCGTTTTTTTGCCGGCATGTGCAGGAACTGTTGAAATCCGATGATTCCTGCGCTATGATGGGAGAGACAGGAAAGGCGGAAAGGCGGGACTTCCTGCAGGGAGAGAAAACGAATGATAGAGCTCAAGCACGTAGATATGGGAAACTTTGATGATGTGATCGGCCTTACAGTAGCGAAAGAGCAGGAAACATATGTGCTGCCCAATGTGTACTCCATGGCTCAGGCCAAGGTTCAGCCGGAATGCGAGCCTCTGGCTGTCTGTGTGGATGGGAAACCTGTGGGTTTTTTGATGTACTGCTTGGACCGGGATGACGGGGAGTACTGGCTGTACCGCTTGATGGTCGGAGCGGAACACCAGGGCAAAGGATATGGCCGGGCGGCCATGATGCTTTTGCTCGATCAACTGCGCCGGGATGAAACGCATAGCAAAATCCTGCTGGATGTACATAAAGAAAGCACATCCGCCGTAAAACTGTATGAAAGCATGGGCTTTGTCTTTACGGGCAAGGTCTACGGGGGCTCCCATGTCATGGAGCTTGTTTACAGGTAGGGAAGCGCTGATTCATTCAGGGAATCATTTTGAGTTATGGGATGGGGAGGGATGGTCATGGAGTACAGAAGGTTTGGGAAGACGGGCCTTACAACTTCTCTGCTGGGGTTTGGCGGTTTTCACCTGCTGGAGATACCGCTGAAGGAAGCGGAAAAGCTGCTAAGCAGCTATCTGGACGCAGGCGGGAATTATATTGAAACGGCGCTGAGCTACGGTGCGGGGGAATCGGAGCGGAAGATTGGACGTGCCGTTATGCATAGGCGGGATGATTTTGTGTTGGTGTCCAAGGTGGGCATGAGGGGCAAAAAAAGCG
>JAEZLW010000143.1 GCA_023415145.1 Bacillota bacterium
GTTCCGGTGCGGGTATCGGCGTCGATTCCGGTGCGGGGATGGGAGTCGGTTGCGGGGCATCCGTTTTCACCGACAATACAAATAACAGCGTATATTTTTGATTGTCACCGGTGTTTTTATTGGTGACTGTAAACGTCATTTTCATTTCCTTGGTATATGACATGCCCGGCAGGTTTTCCAGGTCAAGATCCATAGTGTCCATTTGCCAGTTATCATCGATGTAAGCGGATATCATGCCGGTTTCCCCGGGGGCCAGCAGCATGGCGTCGTTGTCGTTCACAGTGTTTTCTGATTTGGCAAAGGTATGCACAAGCCCGTTGGAAAGAGAACCACGATGAAGCGCCAACTCCGCATTGGTGGTGTTGTAAAGCCTGAATGCGGCTCCCATATCCATGTTCAAGCTATCAAGAAGCGGGGATCCGGCAAAGCCTGTCTGGGGTACATGTATATTCCCGTAGGCAACCAGCACATCCTTTTCCCAGTAGCAAACCGGGGCGGCTTTTTTTTGTACCGTTTTTCCCGAGCGATCGGTATAGGAATAGGAGAAGTAGGGCGCAGCGTATGCCTTGCCAGTTCTGTTTTCATATTTGTACAATGTCTTGGAAGTGGAAATCTCCGGTTCAGAAGCGCTGTATCCCGCTTCGGGAGACGTGGTCTGGGAAGGCAGAACATCCTCCTGCGCTTCCGGCACGGGGGTATCCTGTGGCAGTAACGCGTCTTCCTCTGTTATGAGGGCATCGGGCAGCAACACCGTGTCTTCCTCTGTCATGAGGGCATCGGGCTGCAGCAGCGAAGCTTCCTGGGCCATGAGCAAATCCAGCTCGTGCTGTGTTTGTGCTTCAACCCATGTCACCAGAGTGAACTCAAATTGAATAGCATAGGTAGTTACCTGTTTTGTGCCTGTATTATATACCTGGAATGATATTTTGTCACTTGTTTGCGTATACATACCGTCCGTGAAGTCATCCGTATATTTTTTCTCAATCTGCCATTCATTTTTGGAAAAAGCAGAGACGATCATACTTTGTGCTTCCGCGCCTGCGGCGGGGGGCAATACAGAAAACAGTTTTTTATTTTTTTTGCTCGATATCACCGTGATCTGTCCATTGCTTTCCAGCGCTAAGCTTTGCTGGAACTCCTTGGGTATGGACAAGCTGGCAAACTGAAGCTCATTTCCTGACAGGTTCTGAAACTGAAGCGCGGCGCCAACCTGTATTTTGATCCCGTTGAACAGTGTGTTTCCCCCTCCGCCTTGCTCGGGAACTGGAATCCTGGCGGCGACCGTGACAGTATTGCCCAAGCGGCTGATGGTGGGCACGGCAATACCTTTCTCCCAACCGCCCCGCACATTGAATGCGTACTCCCACCGGGGAGTGGCAAAGGCTTCCCAGGCGCTGCTTTCGTACCCAGTGGAAGAAATGGAAAAATCTATAGGAGCAGGAGGAGCAGTGGGAATGGCCAAGGTAACGGTACCACTGATCTCCAGTGCATCTGAAAACGTACCGTAGCCCACCGCCGAAAAGGAAAGGAACAGAAACCCTGCCAATAGCAGCATGCGGGGAAAGCGATATGCACGTCGCTTCATGCGGGGTTTCCTCCTTTCAGGCTAGCGGTTCATGGATTCAATTTTTCATCATTCAAGGGATGCGGCATTCGCCGCATCCCCTGCCATAGTCATATGCACGAGCAAGAGGAAGGATTGACCGCCAGCACTTACTGATTATAGCTCAACGTGAATGAGGCCGTACCCGAAAGAACAGCAGTTCCTTCACTTGCTTCTATGTTCTTTATCTTAATCTTTCCTGCAAGGGTTTGAGACCCACCCACGGGCAGATCAACAGGATCATGAAACGCGGCAAGTTCAAAGATTGTGCTATCGAACTGATAGGTAGCAATCCCAATCTTTGCCGGGGAAGTTCCAAAGTTATGGACTTGTACTACAAAATCGTATTCTTCACCGGGCAGTGCATCGGTGATCGTGATTGTGAGTTTATCAGCAATATCGTTTCCTTGCTTAACAATGCTTCGCGTGGCTACGCCATTGGGGCTTCCTACACCTACTATGGAGGCGTCCGTTATCTGAACATCGAAACTAGCAGTGCTTACATTGCCAGCAATAACCAGCGTATCGCCGAATGAGGCGTATCCAACGGCAGTGATGAGCATCATGACAACCAGGGAAAGGACGATCAGGTTTCTCTTGGTATTCATGTTTTTTCTCCTTTTTGTTTTGTCAGATAGTATTGGGTGACTGTGTTCATCCGGGGAATGGATTTCCTGCCATGGCTGTGATCGGGCCGCTGTGCACTGCGACCAGGTCATATCGAAAGGTCCAAGGCATGGGGGGCTCTTGCCGAAGCCCGTTCCCCATGCGCGCTCAGGGAGGGCAGCAAAACAAGAGGCTGCTACGAAACTGCGGCCTTGTTAGCCGCAGATATTCCGTAACAACCTCTTCCTATGGCGAACTCCCTGCGTGGCAGAGTGCATCCGGCCCAAGTCTTGCCTATGCGGCGGCGTCAGTCGGTTGGATGCTGTTCACCCATATGGGCTGAAACCAAATATCTTCCTTTTACAGTGTCGTTCTCCCCGCGGCTGCCGCCTGACGGCGTTAGACGCGGTGGATACCTTTCAGCGGCGGGTAGCCGCCTGATCGGCAGCAAGGCTGCCATGCGGAAAAACTCCTGCGAAGGCCCTGTTGCTTTGCGTCCCAGGCTTTCGCCTGGTTTGCCAGTATCGCGTGAAAGAATCCGGAGGATAACCCACTGGGAAAGGATTGCGGCTGCCTGCCGATGCGGTTTCGTGATTATATCCATAACGGCCTTTTACAGCCGCCAAATGGACTTTGGCACGGCCTTATCCTTTCCGATGATGCAGATCTCCCTTTTGCCAGGGGCTTGTACATCCCCTTGGCCTTGACGAGAGCGGCAGATGCGCTTTGCACCTGATGGCGCCGCCCGTCATGTTCGGAAGTCAGGCTGCCATGCAGGGAAACCCTGCGAAGGCCCTATGGCTTTGCGTCCCAGGCTTTCGCCTGGTTTGCCCTTTTCCCATGCCAATCGTCGGGAATTGCCGATTTCACCGGAGGAGTGTATGGCATGTATGCTGTGAGGATGCCCCCTTTTTCGAGTGAAGTATCCCATTTCTGACGTAATTATACAATACTTAAAAATGGATGTAAAGCCCATATTTTCATATTTTTTGACAATTTTACTATTTCGTCAAAAGATACTTCAATATCCCAAATAATGAATAAAAACGACACGAGCCGACAAAGTGACTGCTAAAGCATGGTATATATACTAATATTAGATGCGCAGCATCAGGAAGCAAGTTAATAGAAACCGCTCAATTGACATTGTCTACGCTCATTTCTATCATAAAAGCTGCCATTTTATCATTTATTCCTCCCCGAGGAGGACCAGCTATACCACAATCGCTTTCCGCCCTTCCCAAGTGCAGAGCCCACTATCCCATCCCTTTTACAGCCTGGTGGTCAAGCCTGCGTTGGTTTTCTTTTGGGCGCTTCTGCTTTCTTGTTACCGGCATTTTATTGATGGTGCTCATCGTTGTATCGGTGCGCCTGGATTCTCCCAACCCGGTGCTCTACCGTGCGTATCCAGTAGGAATATATTTAGCGTGAATGGAGGAATACTATCATAATCTTGATAAATGTATTGATTTATCGATTTTAACAAAGTCAGGCAGGTAATCGGCTTTTGGCGCTTCTGCCGGATATCGTGGAGCCGTACCGGGAAGATAGAGGGCATATCTGCTACTGCACCGGGCAGGCTTATGTGTCCGCCTATGAAGTGATGCATATATCTGGAATGACCTTTGACGGCCTGGTAGGCCTGTCGCTCTCGGAGGATATTACTTCGCTCTCTTCATCTGTACAAGCATACCCAGAGTAAATCCATGGCTTTGCTTGACATCACCAATTAATATATACATGCGGTCATATCACAACAGCCAGCAATGATTTGCCCCATCCCATGCCTATGCTGTAAAATGAGGGAGCAATGGTCTGCCAACATCCCTCAATGAAATACCAAATATACAGAGCATCGTAAAAGAATCTACAACACTTATCCTTTTTCCAAACCACAAAGACGCTCAATTATTAAATGTTCCGTTCGTACAAAGGCTTGACGGCGGTAGGGCTTGTATCGTTAACCACACCGCAACATCCCGGGCGATGAAGGTCCCGGCACCCATGGCCATGTCCACCTGTTCGGCAGCGAACACTAGGCCTATCAAGAGCAGCTTCATTGACATCCTTATGACATCATCTATTACTATATATATGCGGTGCAAATCGCAGCAGCCAGGGGTGATTTGCCCCATCCCATGCCTAAGCTGTAAAATGAGATGGATATGTCTGCCACATCACTTAGGGCTACTGCGCCCGTATGTCAGTCAGTCAGCCATCCTCTCATTCACAGCGTTCGATTTGTGAAGGTAGAATCGCGGGGAAACCGAAGCGTTCGCGTCAGCAAATAGATGTAATCGGCAATGGAATAGATGGTTTGTCCATTGCAAATTTGGTGATAGGATCGTGTCCTATGAACGCAGACGGAATCGATGTTTCCAAGGGAAAGAGCATGTTTATCGGTTTCTAATGGTTTCTCGTTTTTCAAGCTGACATCACCTGACATCAAGCCATAAAGCCTCAACCCAGATAGCACTGGTTTTTTCTCGATAGCACTGCATTTTCAGTCCATATTTTCCCATACATATGTCCCTGGACCAGCGCTATCAAAGCACCTTTTTGCCGTATACCGTCCATAAAGCTGGAAATAGCCTCAAACCACCCCTCCGAGACCCCTAAAAGTCACTTTTGCCGTTGACTTTGCCTCAAAACTCTGGTATAATCACCTTCGCTGGTTCTTTAAGCACGGAGAGATGGCCGAGCGGTTGATGGCGCTGGTCTTGAAAGTCTAACGCATGCGAAAAAAGCTTGATAAATCAAAGGGTTCACCGATGCTTGACATCGGTGTTTTGTTGTTTTGGATGTCTTATTGATGGCAAAATTTTAGAAAAGGCTGCCATCCGATTGACTGTAAAAATCGGATGGCTGGCGTCATGGAAGAATCCAATTCAGATGGCAGATTCTCAATTTTCATTCATTCAGACAATAGCAGTCTCTGATTACGAAAGGACTATGCTCTCCCTAGCTTTTGATACATATCCCTGAAAATGGAGTTTCGGTTAATACTTACCCCCACCCTGATGAAATGCCTCCTGGGATCACGGCCCCAGAAGCTGTCGTTTGACAAAAGCGGGCTTGGCTCCAGCACCGTCGGCACCCAGTCGGGATTGATGAGGTAGCCGATAACAGAAACATCCCATATTTCCTTAGCCCAGGCGAAGTGATCCGTACTATAAGCCGAGAAGAGCTCAACCAAAGCGTCGCATAACTCGTTCTTGCCGCCGATATAGGCATTCAGTTCCGGCATTGTGGCCAAAAGATGGGAGGCTACTCCCATGCAGGGTACGAGCACAAAGGGCACGCCGGAATCCAGTACCACCTTTGCGGCAGGAACATCCTGGGACAAATTAAACTCACGGGCAGTAGGATAATTAAGTGGCTGGCCGCCAAGCCAAACCACCACAATCTTTTTCACAAGCTCAGGCTCCATTATAAGCGCGGAAGCCACATTGGTAATGGCCCCGATAGCAGCCACATACAAGGGATCCCCGTCAGGACGTGACATAGCGCGGTGCACAAGATCCCGCGCTGCGGGGCTTTGTACAGGTGTTTCGCCATCCGGCAGATAGCTTTCGGAACCCTTGAATACAAATTTTTCCGGGCTGCGGCCCATTTTCCCAAGCAACCTTACGATTTCATCGTAGCTTTTCTCCATGCCGTCCTTGGGACCTATGGAACGGTCATTGTGAAAAGGTGCGGCATAGATTGCCTGCACATCCAAGCGTTCGGGAGACAATAGGCTGTAGGCCAGGGCGAATTGGTCGTCCACTTCGTTGTAGGTATCAGTATCCAGCACCATGGAAAGCCTGCCGTCCTTGGGCAGGGATAACCGTTTGAGAAGTATGTCAAGGGGCAGTCGGGACCATTGCATGAGGAAATCCTCCTTCTACTATCAATTGACGATCAAATACTAATCAGGTCTGCCGATGCAGCCTTTATTGGTCCCTCGCCCTTACACGTCTCTATTCGTACTGTTACCAACATAACTATTAGAAGCTTCTCTTGGGTACATGTCAGCATTTGTTATGGTTGTAACTTCAGCACGGCGTCGTACAATGCAGTATCGTCACCTACGTTGCCAGGGAAGATAACAAAGGGCATATTCGGAAACTTGCTTTCCGGCCCGGTCAGCCACACCGGCACACCCTTTAAAATCTGCCCCAGCACCAGCGCTCTTTTGACCTTCAACCCCTTTACACCCACATCACTGGACGTAATGCCTCCCTTAGCAATAATGAAATTGGGCCGCACGGTGAGTTTACCGGCGATACCGGCAACCGCGTCGGAGATGCGCACTGACAGGCGGAGCTCTTCTTCCTTATCGGATGTATTCAGGTCGAACCTATCCCGCCTTGTGTACACAGCCACAGACCTGCCCGCTTTGATCTCCTGCTCCACCACGCTGATGACGCGCTGCTGCTCTTCATCGAGCTTATGTACATCCACCGCCAGGTGTTGATTGAACTCCACAAAGATGATAAAGTTCGCTCTTTTTAGCTGTTCCAATTGCTGTGTGGTGCGTTTGACATGGGAGCCGATGAGGATGAGGCCACCATTTTTGTTCTCTTTGTCGGTCAGTTCCTCTCGGGTGAGTACTTCCCGCCCGCCAACGCCCCCTATGACCCGGGCTAGCGCCGCTGCACTGCGGAACAGGAATTCCTTTCCCTTGTTCAAAACGGAGACCAGTGCAGTGACGAATACCTCCACATCCGCGTAATCAATGGCATTGACGATCACCTTTTGATAGCCAGATACAGACATCAGCTTTTGTTCGATAGAGACGTAATTCAAAGAGCGCAATTCCGCAAGCGAGATGCTGGATACATCCCCGCTTTTGTTCACGCAGCCGTGCTTTTCCTCGATCCACTCGTATAGGTTGGAACTTTTGTAACCAAACGTCTTATCCTTGGCAAACTCCGTCTGTCCGACTGGTACCAAATCATCCCCTGTAGCCACATAGTGAACATTGTTGATAGTGTAGCGGCCACCCTCCAAAAAGAAGGGTAGAATAATTTCACCATCAAGCTTGTAGCCTGTTTCCCGTTCCAGCACCTCCCGAATAACATGCATTTCATGAGGATAATGACCTCTCAATGTGGAATCGCCACGGCTGATAATAAGAAAGCGTTTGCCTGTTTCCCGTGCAACTTTCACCACCCGCCGGGTGATTGTTTCATGCACCCGGGTTGTTTGCCGCTTGTCAAAGCTGCGTGAATTGGTGAGTATGAAGAAGATGGATTCCGAGCTTTCAAACCCTGCGAGGATGCTTTCCTCCGACCAGTCGGTGTAAACGTACACGCCGTGCATGGTCTGTACACCAGTGGGATCATCGTCCAACACCACGATCTTACGGTTCAGCTTGGAAAGTGCATCCTTCAGCCCACGCGAGACCGCCTCCTGGTCATAAGCCGGGTAGGCGGCAAGGCATGCATGCCGGTTGAGAATATGTTCATTCAAAGGGTTCCCTCCTTTGACTTGCATTATGGGCCTTGTTATCTGTCGGCATTCGGGTGATAACGATGCCTATAATGCATGTGTGCCTTTTCTCATATAAGTTCCGGGATGCTCAGTGATTGGTTGCACAGCATCAATCCTTCACTCCGCTTGTGCCCCAGCGAAGCTCCTCCTCATTAAGCGGCAACCTTTTTCCCACCGGTAAAATAGGCTCATACGCCATATGGGGTTCCGTTTGGTACCAGTAGGCGGTGGTGGACCAGTCATCGCTGCGGTGGTTGTTGTGACCATGCTCGATGGTCACCCGGATCTCCTTTTCAAAGGGTACCGGATCCTTGATGTGGTAGCGGTAATAGGTGATCTTGCCCTTCCAGTTTTCCTTGCCTCCAAGGATGATGCCATGATACGGCGCGCTGTATTCCTGCTGGGGGCACCAGGCCATGTTCACGTAGTCTTCTGTGCCTGTACCGTGCAGGCTCGGCGGCCAGCTCTCCCCATCCACAAAGATCATGTCGTCGCCTTCACCGGGCCAGTCCCACATGTTGCTTTCCCGCAAATTGTGGATGTTGATGTTGCAGCCCACATAATGACCCGCGCCTTTTGCCTCCATGATGACATAATTCCCGGTACCGGTTGTGTTGCTGCCGCCAAAGCAGTAGAAGCGGTTGTCCAGGCCATTGCTTGAAATGCCTTCCGTGGGGCACTCCCTATGCCACCTGGCATGGAAGCGCAAAGAATCCTCAGGAAGTTTCTCAAACTTGTCATAATCGATGTAGAAATAAAAGAGCAGCGGCTGCGTGCCCTGGTTCACCACCTCAATCCTTGCCTGTTGGGCAAAGGGCATGGGGAACCAGCAGTTGAAGCCCTTGCCGTTTTCCGGGCTCATTTGCAGGGGCTCGGATACGAAATTCTTCGTCACCCCATGGCCCATACCGAAAAAGTCGCCGATGGGTGCTTCCACGCTGGGCGTCTCTTCCCCGTCCCAGTACATGCGCAAAATCACACGGCGCAATAAGTACTTTTCATCTTGTGGTTTGTTCATCATTGTGAACCAAATGTGACAGATGCAGCCAGGACCTTGGATATCAGCCAGGGTGCGCGTTTGACCGGGTTCGATGGTCCACCTGTCCTCATTGCCGCCGGTGGCATCATGGCTGGAGACCCGAAGCCGCTTAACATTACGCTTCAAATGGATATTTGACAGATCACCGGGGACATAGCCTTTGCTCATTTGAATACTTCCTCCATATATGATTAATACCTGAATTTTATCATCTACAATTCGGAACACAGTTTTTCCTCAAGCATAGCACATAAGGTATGATAAACAGGCAAATGCAATTCCTGAACATCCGCCGGTGTGCAGCCGGGAACAACGATGGAATAGTCACATATGTGTTTGAGCTTTCCTCCTGATCCTCCCGTGAGTCCCAATGTAACAAGCCCGAGAGCCTTTGCCGTTTTCACCGCCAGCGTCACGTTTTTGGCATTTCCGCTCGTACTGATGCCAAGCAACACATCACCTGGACGTCCATAACCAATAACCTGCTGCGAGGCGGTAAGAATTCCCTCCACATCGTTAGAAAAGGCGGTGGATAAAGCCGCGTGCTGGGTTAAAGCGATGGCCGGTAAAGCTCTTTGCAACTGGACTTCTCCTCCGGGGCAAATATCAATGAAGGACGGTTTCAACTTCTCCTGCAAGTCCTTGGGCAGCGGACGCTTCAAGTAAAATCCTTTCATCAATTCCCCAACGATATGGTCACAATCAGCACAGCTTCCTCCATTGCCTATCAAGAGCAACTTGCCGCCTTGCCTGAAGCATTTTTTAAGGGCATCATATGCCTGCATGACTTGGTCCCGAATGCTATCCAATTGCGGGTGTCTTGAAAACAACCGCTCATAGTGGTCCAACACCCTTTCGTTCCGTTCCGGCCCTTCTTCCATCGGGTCGATCCCAAGCTCATGGAGCGCTACCATGATGCTGGCCAGATCACCCAGGCTTTCTCCTGTCATGGCGGGCAAAACACGAAGCCCCTTCAAGGAATAAGGAATGGCTTCTTTCTGAAGCTCCTTTTCCATGGCTGGCCGAAGTAAATCCTCACAGCGTACAAAAATGCTGCCGATTACAACGCATTCGGGGTTCAGCGTATCCACCAGAAGGCTGATGCCCCGGCCAAGCATGGTTCCGATGTGATGAAAAAACGCTGCCGCGTCACGGTCGCCAGCCTTTGCATAGTCCGCCAGAAGCTTTGCGTCAACCTCCTGCAGCGTGTGCCCGTCCCGTACCCAGATGGGAGGGAAGCCATCCTCTGTCATCCGCATGGTAAGCTCTACAGCCTGGCGGCCGATTCCGCCCCCGGATGTGAACCCTTCAAAAGACCCCGATTTTCCAAATCCCACCGGCCCATCCTCTTGAAGGCGAAGATGGCCCACTTCACCGCCCATATCCGTATGGCCCCTTATCAACTGCCCCTGCGCGATGATCCCGGCGCCCATGCCTGTGCCCATGGTCAAAAAGACCATGTTTTGAGTGCCCCGCCCCGCACCCAGCTTCCACTCCACCAAAGCGCAGGCATTGGCGTCATTTTGCAAAAAGGATGGCACGCCATATCTTTCCGTAAGCATCTGGGGAAGAGGCACATTTTCCCAACCGGGAAGGTTGGGAGGAGAAAGGATATGCCCTACCCGGCTGTCCAACGGACCGCCACAACTAATGCCGATGGCTTTCAAGTCTTCTTTTCCCAGTCCGTTTCGAAGCAGGATATCATCGATGGCATCGGTCATCCGGTTCCATGTATACGTGAATCCTTTGCTTGTTTCTGTTGGAAAGCGTGTCTTGTCCTTCAACTGAATGCCTTGATCAAGACAGGCCAGCAACACGGCACATTTGGTTCCGCCGATATCAAGGCCGACAAAGTATTTCATAAAAGGCTCCCACCTTTCATTTTGCAACCATCGGGATACCTGATGCCTTCTTAGGTATACCCTTCAAGCAGCCGGTCTACCACAAGCTGCCTGAATTCGGAAGAAAGCGTGCAGAAATAGGCCGTAAACCCGGTAACGCGCACAACCAAATCAGGAAACAGTGTAGGGTCGGCATGGGCATGCCGGATTTTTTGAGCATCCATGATGTTCACATTGATCAGTGTTCCGCCCAGCTCAAAGTGTGCTTTTATCAGAGAGCCGATTTTTACCGCGGCAGATTGCATGTCGCTGATATGGGGGTCCAGTTCCAGTTGGAAGGGAGCTGTGTTGCCATACCCTGACTGCACCAGGGCAATGGCAGTAGACTGTGCAGTGACGGCGCCATCCGGGCGAAATCCCGGCAATGGATTTGCCCCATGATTGATAGGTTCGCCAGCCCGCCGGCCATTGGGCGTTGCTCCTACGGTTTTGCCAAGGCGCACCGTGTACGACCAGGAAAACAGCCCTGGGATCATCTTTACCTTCTTTACCGGCGTTGGTTTTGCCACGACGGCTCGGGAGAACATTCCGGAAATGCGGATGGCCCACACATCTCCAAGGCCTCCGCCGAAGCCGTACCGCGCGGAGCGGTTCAGAAGCAGGCGGAACCTTTCCCCCTCGACACCACTGAAATTGGATTTGATGTGTTCATATACTTCTTCAAATGTACACCGGCGCTCTTTTTCTATACGTTGCTCCAGCGCGGCAAAGGAATCTGCTGCTACGGCGATCCCTGAACCGTCCACCCCGATATTGTAAAACTCCATCCCTCCGTCACAGGCATCCAGGCCCTTTTCAACGGGACCATAACACATCAGATTGATGATAATCTCTGGAAGGTTGTACTTCTGATATGTCAGGTGAAAGTCTATCGCTTTTGCCACAGCATCGACAGCTTGGGTTACGTGTGACTCAAACAATTCAAAAAGCCGTTCGGTGGTTTTGGGCCCAGCCTCCGCCATCAACGCTTCGAAGGAAATCTCAAAGCATTTTGCCAGATTGATTTTGATGCAGTCATTAATGGTATATTCCTTGCCTGGGATCGCCATCCAATTGCAGCCCACCGCTATGCGTTCGCGCGCCAAAGCCACAGTATAGCCATTGCGCATAAAGCCCTCGCATAACGCCTTGTCACCAGAAAACCGGGGCCATCCGTTTTTGTACTTTAATAGATATTCCACGCCCTTTTGAAAGAGTTCGGGGTCCAGGCAATCATGTACACGGATGGTGATATTTGCCGCAATGTTCAAGTGCGCGCAGGCTTCTAGGATCAGGAAGGAAAGCCTGCTGGTCATATCCTTCCCTTGAGCATCAGGACCTCCGATCTGATAATACCTTGTATCAGCCAGCAGCAGCCCCGCAATAAAGAAAATGGCGTCCTCCTCATCGATTAAGCCGGTTTTCATATCCCTTTGGTAATACGGAAGGAGAAGCTCATCCAGCTGTCCGCCCGCGCCATCCCGGTTGTACGACCGTCCCGCCATGTTGTACCAGGCTAGGAATTGGCAAGCTTCGCGCATGGTGCGGGGGGGATTCTCAACAATCCATTCGTTGCAGGCCTTCATGGCTTTCAGGTTGCTTAGGTACCAGTCATCCGTCTCCATGGAAATCTGCCGTTCAATTTCCGAAACGGTATTTTGGATCCACTCTTGAATTCCCCGGATAGCCGTTTCCTCCGCATAGTAGAAATCACGCTGATCCTGCGTTTCATTGTTGATGGCAGAATAATGCCGGACCTTCTGAAGCACCCCGCCCCATCCAAGCGAAAGACCGAGCTTCAAATCGCCGCACATGTGCTGCTGCGATCCGATACCATGATAAATGTCGTATTTATCAAAAACAGGCTGCATGGACGAATAATCGTACTTTGGGTTCCAGCCTCCGTCTTCATTTTTCCCGGTGCGAAGGCGCCCCAAAAAATAGTACATACCGCCCGCCATCGTGCTGTTTTTGTTGACATACGGTGGCATGATTCTGCACAACTTCCGAAAGTTTTCCGCACACCCTGTAAAGCCGTAAAACATGCCGTCGGGGGCGTTGGGTATATTCTCCCAATGAAACCCGTCAGGCGGAATATGCGTGTTGTAGTCATCCTCATCGGTGGCGCCGTAACGTTTTGATTTATCAATCGTTTCCTGAACTTTATGCGCCCTCAGCTGCGCATACCTTTCCTGATAAATGGCCGTTTTATCTAATGTTTTCACAGCGCTATACCCCCATGATCTGTGTTTTTACTCCGTGAGAAAGTACAGCATCCCGCAGCACCGCCATTTGAGCCTTGGACGGTGATTTTTGTCCGACGAGCGTATAAGGCTTGCTCAACCACCGCCACTTTTGCTCTGCAAACGGGTTATATGGCAGCAGTTCATAATAGAGTATCCTTGGAACAGCAGCCAGGAAGGCGGCAACTTTTTCGACCTCGCCGTCATTGATACCCATCAGCACAGGCGTGCGGACAATGATTGGGCAATCAAGATGAGACAGAAGAGCGATATTCTTCAGAACGCTCCTGTTGGAGATGCCAGTCAGACTCTTATGCAGTTCATCATCCATTGCCTTGATATCACACATGACCAACTGCGCGTTTTTCAGAACGTCGTGCATTTGTTCCCAAGGCAAGGACAAATTGGTTTCAACGGCATATCGCACTCCCTCCCGCAGGCATCTTGTTGACATTTCAGTAAGAAAGTCATTTTGCAGAAAAGGTTCTCCACCCGTAAACGTCACACCGCCATCAGTTCCGTAATATGGAAGATCAAGCAGGATTTCTTTCATCAAAGCGTCTGGGGAATAGTAGTTGCCGACACAAACACGCGCGCCGGCATAGCATGCATCAACGCAGGCAAAGCAGCGGGTGCAGCGGGGTAGGTCGCTTATCGCCATGTATTTGCACGCCAGTTCGCATTTTCCACAGCCCAGGCATTTCTCCGGGAACAGCATCAGCTCCGGTTCAGGCAGGATTGTCTCCGGATTATGGCACCAAAGGCAGCGCATATTGCAGCCCTTGAAAAATACGGCCGTACGAATCCCAAAGCCATCATGTACACTGAACCGCTGAATATCGGTTATCAAACCTTGCACGTTGTCCATCTCATCGCCCGCTTCCTAAGCCGGGAAGCATATGCACAGCTTCTGCTAACGCTTCAAAATGTGTTTTAGTATTGAGCATTCCACCGGGTCGTCCGTTTCCCCAAAGGCTCCCAAAGCATCATTGTAATCGATAAATGCGCGGACAGCTTCCTCCACAGGATACTTCCATTGAAAATCGGGATAGTCGGCAAGGAATCCCTCCATGGAGAAGCTTGTGTCATAGCGCGTATTGTCATTGGGCAGGTTTTCCTCAAAGATGCGGTAATCGGCCCATTCGTATACCTTTTCAGTTGGTACATGGACAAAGTTAGGTGTCACACCCAGCGCGTCGGCAAAAAGCCGGATATATTCATCGTAAGTCCTCGCATAACGAGAACCGCAGTTGTAGGATTTACTGTAGCTTTGCGGCGACAGCACAACTTTGGCGATCATTCTTCCGGTATCCTTGGCATTGCTTGCATGAATGAGTATGTTCCCCCCGTCAAGGCTCATAACGGGCAGCCCGGCGCGAAGGCGCGGAACCAGCGTATACCCACCTTTGCGGGAAAGCGCGGTCTTGGCAAAGCGTTTTCCCATGGAATAAGCGGGGCGCATGACTGTAACAGGCGTTTTGCGCATATAATCGCGGAGAAGCGCTTCACAGGCAAGCTTGTCCACCGCATAACGGCAATTGGGCGGACGGCGCGGATCGCTTTCCCGCATGGGAAGATTCGACAGGGGGTATCCGTAAATGTCGCACGTACTGATAAAAACATATTGATTCAAGAAGCCGTCCAGTAATGGCAGGATCAGCGCCATCTGCGACGGGCGGAAGCAACAAAAATCAACGATGGCGTCAGGCTTTACCGCGTCCAACACGGCATTGAAAGCATTGAAGTCGGAGCGGTCTCCGTAATGCATCGCGCATCGGGCCGCGATGCCGTCATCGTCAGGGCTGTTGGGAAGAGTGAAAATACTGACACGGTGATTCTCTTCCAGCAATGCTTCCGCGGCGGATGTCGAGATGTTGCCAGGGCCACCGATAAACAGAATGTTGCCCATGTGTCCTCCTCATGAATACACGAAATGAATCAGATCAGGCATATGGACTGCAGGAATCCCTGGAGATAAGCTTCAGATCCAGTGCAATTTCCAGTTGCCCAGTACCACTTTTCTCCATTAACTGAACGATGATATTTGCCCCCTCCACCCCGATTTTCCTCTTGCTTTTTCGAATTGTGGTGAGAGATGGGATCAGGTATTTGCTGAATTCCATATCATCAAAGCCCATCACTGAAATATGCTCAGGCGCATGTTTCATATTGGCTGCGCAGGCTTTCAGGACACCCACTGCCATCAGGTCATTTGCAGCGAAGATGGCCGTGGGCGGTTCAGGTAGCGCCAGCAGTTCCTCCGTCGCTGTGTATCCTGATTCAGGTTGAAAGTTCCCCAGCTTCATGTATTCTTTTACAAAGGGGATATTGTGCTGCTTCAGTGCGCTCAGGTAAGCGGAGCAGCGCAAGCGGGTGGAAACAATATTACCGGGCCCCTGAATGTGTGCGATACGCGTATGGCCAAGGGATATAAGGTGTTCCATCCCCACAAGCACACCCTTATGCTCGTTAGCATATACGCAGGACACCCCGATATCGGAGGTGTTCCGGTTCAACACCACAAAGGGCACATTACGGCTTGCCAATTGCATGATGATGTCCATATCCGATTCCATTAAGTATACAAACATGATTCCATCAAAATGAATATTTGCTATCACACTGTCCAAAACCTGAACAGATTGCACCTTGCGGTAAACAAGGGTATATCTTGATGGGAGGACCGAGTTGATTCCATCCATGATCTCATAGGAAAAAGATGCGGGATAGGACGATATGCCCTCCGACACGAGAAGCAGAATGTTTCCTGACTGGCTTGCTACCAGGTTTTTCGCTGCCATATTGGGGGTATAGTGGAGCTCTTCCGCGATTGTTTTTATCTTTTCCCGTGTCTTTTCCGATATCAGGGGGCTATTGTTTAATGCCCTGGAAACGGTGCTGTGGGACACCTTTGCGATCCGGGCAATATCAAATATGGTAATAGCCATCGAAAGAGCTCCCATCCATGGTGTTTTTTAACATCATACAATATAAATGATCATTCATCAAGCAAACGGTATTCTCCAATAAAACTATACATTCCAAGCTTCAATGGTTAATCCAAAAATATACTTATATTAACGAATAAGTGCACTGTGGTCCAGATCAGCTATCCCGTCCTGCTTTTGGGATTTCATCATGGATAGCTGATATGCAGATTATACGGAAACCCGGCAGAAAATCCGAGTTAATATCATAAGCATTTTTGCATTAATGACGGTTGACCCTGCCAGCCAACCTTTTATTGTATCAAAAACCAATTTGGGTTCCGTGCCCATTTTTACGGCCAACGACATTCCTTCCACCACGGCCGCATTATTGATGGCCACAATAATCTGGTTGACTAGTTTTGCTGTATTGCTGCTCCGAAATCTCCCACAAGCGTGGCTGCCGTCCCCATGCACAGCAACATTTCCTATTCTCTTCAAGCACTTTTTTGGGCCCACCGCACATAATGGACAACATTCCGTCTATCACTTTGTTTCTCCACCGTTCACCGGACAGTCAAGATAAATGATTCCTTTTTGAGAACAGATGGAAGAAATTTCGCTGGATGCAATGGGTGAGATGGAACCCATGTCCAATAGAATCAGGTTGTCTTTAGTCCCGCCAAAAGCCGTTTTCTCCAAGAACAATCTGCTTCACCTTTGGAGAATCTGGCAGAATGGTAATTAACACTTCACAGTTGGCCACCACCACTGATGGATTCGGAGCGCTGCAAGCCCCAAAGACTTCCATGGCCCTTACATGCTCTGGAACAACATCATTGACAATCAGGGGATAGACATGCTTAATAAGATTTTGAGCCTGATTTGAATAATACCGTTCAAGCTACGGTATCATCCGGGATCAATCTTCCCATTACACAACAGGTGCTCACGGTTTATCCATGATACCAAGGCCGATAAAACCTGTTGTTAATGATTTATTTCTCTTACATAGCATCTTTGAGCACGCGGAAGGCAGCAGCTTCTATATTGTCTTCCACAAGCCCATATTGTGTAAGAAGAGTTTTGCTGTCATGCGCAGATTGTCCGAAGACGTCCGTAATAGCTACAGCCTCCATCAGAATGCGATTCCTGCGCAAAGCCCAGCATACAGCAGAGCTGAGTCCACAAACGAACGAATGTTCTTCGGCCGCTAAAATTGCGTGAACACCTTTGCAAAGTTCCTGAAGTGCAGTTTCGTCCAATGGCTTTAAGCAAGGCACATTGATCAACCGTGCGCTCACATCATGTTCATGCAGCATTTCCACGCCACACATAGCAGTATAAACAATCGTACCGCAGGCTGCTATGGCAACATCAGAACCGTTTTTCATCACCTGGGATGAGTTGGGATCTGGATTGTCGCCCGTGATCCACGATCCGGTCATTGTTCCAGCCAAGGTGTACCAGTTATTACCAGTATGCCATGATTTTGGGAACGGGTATACTCGGCAGCAGGACCTGAGCATACCCATTCCAATATTAAACAAGTTATTTTATAGCTTTTCAATGACCAGAACGTAGTCCGGCTCACCGTTTTCCAGCGGGAGGATATACTTTTCGCCAGATAGGCCCCCCTCCATGACCGTAAGGTATGCGCCCGTACGCACATCAAACCAGCTTACCTTAACAGGCCCGGCCACTATGTCAAGGTTCACTTTGAACGGCATTGCTTCCGGCACATACACAAGCGCAAAATCACGGTCTTCGGATACAGCTGCTGCAATATAGGTACCGTCTACACCATTGCCGTAGGTAACGACATTCCCTTCGAAATCCGGTACAAGTTTGTAGAAAGGATACTTGGTAAACAAAGACCTCATATGGCGCAACTGCCAAGCGCCAGGCAAATCCATTGCCTTTCTCCAATCCATATCTGTATCACGCGTTTTCAGCGTACCTTCGCGGTAGAAATTCCAAACACACCTGCAGCCGTACGTATGGCCTGCGGCTCCTGACAGCATGGAATTATAGGCAGCTTTGCGCACCTGATGCGCATCGATGCGCCTGCCGTGCGGCGGATTCTTCTGCGGGAACTGATTAAAGAACTCATGGCTGAATTCATAACGGCACTCGCCGTCCAGGGTAGGCTTCTTTTGCGCGCCTGTCTTGACATAGTCACGGTAGATGTATTTGTAGTTCGGCCGGTCGATTTTGGTGCCCGTCTGAAGCATATAAAAGTCCAGCCATTCCTCATTGGGAAGCCAGTGTGAGCAGCTAAACTGGTCCACGTCGGCCTCAGGTGCCGGGTGATAGGTAATCAAGTGTGTGCCTTCGTCTCCTTTTCGGAGGCCATTGGCCATACTGCGCCAGATTGCCACCAGGTCCTCAGTATAGGGATTGCCGTCTCCGCCAACCACCCAGATCAGATTAGGAGAGTCTTTGTACCGTTTTCCAAGGAATTCGCCATATGCATAAGCGTTTTCAACCGTGAAGCATTTAGGGCCTTTCCCATACTTCTGCGGGCCGACGAATTCACCCCAGGTAGGCAAAAGGCCTACCACAAGACCTAATTCACGAGCACGCTCAATCGTCCAATCCACATATTGAAAAAATTTTTCGTTGGGTCGGGTGGGGTCCCAATCAATCAGCGCCATCTCACCATATTGGTTGGCGTCATTCTCATCCGGATTGACTTCGCTGAGAATGACAGGCATGAACAGCGTAAAGCCCTGTTCCTTGCGTTTGCGCATATAGCGGTCAGCTTCTTCATAGGTGGTGTCATAGAAAAACCGCCAAGTAGTATCGGCCAAATAAAAGAAAGGCTTCCCCTGATCATCCAGCAAATAATGTTTGTTGTCACTGACGCGCATATTGGTCTCCTCCTCAGATTCATGGGAGCCGGCAGGAGTGCAATGCCTTTCATCGCACTCCTGCCAAGCATTAGGCATTACTTTTTGCTTTCCGCATAGGCGGCTTCGTATTCAGCTATAACCTTTGCGCCGCCTTCATCAATCCATTGCTGATGGATGGCATCAAGCTGCTCCTGATTGATGGCGCCCATGATGTACTGAATGGCTGCGTCATCCACCAGTTGGTGAAGTTCGGCACCAACTTTCAGGTTGGTTTCAGAGATAAATGCCATTGAGGGATTCCCAATACAATACGGTTCCATTGTAGCGTAGAATGTGTTACGCTTCTCCATTTCGGAGGATGCAACGCCTGTTTCGGCATCCACAAGCGTAAAGGGCTTCAGCCGGCGGAGGACATTCACTTCCGCGTTGTAACCACTGGGATCGATCATCTCCAGCTTTCCGTCCTTATTGTAATCCGAATGGATACCTATGACACCCCATTGCATAAAGGTCTGTACTTCCTTGCGGGCAAGCCGTTCAAAGAAAGTAAGGACACGCATGAGTTCTTCTTCGGTCGGCACACTGCTCTTGGGGATCATGTAAATGCCGCTGACACCGGCAGAGGGGTAAAGGCGTACACCAAAGCCTTCATCGATGACGGTATAATCCATATCGAAGGCAGGATTAATACCACGCAATACCGGCACGCGCTCCGTAATCTGCGCTATGTGCTGGATGGATACGCCAGCCTTTGATGCCTCGATCATTTCCTTCATCTGCTGCTCTGTTATGCTTGCGAAATCGGGATTCACAAGGCCTTCGTCGTATAGCCGCTTGATCCAGTTCAAGGTCTGCATATAAGACTCATGCATGAAGAAAGGAACAAACTTACCTTCTTCTGTCAACTCCCAGTAGTTCGGGCCGCCCAGAATCAGCTGGATTTGTTCAGTCACAAGATTGTTATTGCCGTTCATGACCAAACCATATGTATCATTCTGGCCATTGCCGTCTGGATCATCCTGCGTGAATGCGCGGATGACCTCATACAGTTCATCCAAGGTCGTGGGCTTGTTCAATCCAAGGTTTTCAAGCCAATCTGACCGGTACGTAATGGCGTGGAAGGGAAGCTCAAGATTGCGAGGAAGCGCAAAGAGCTTTCCGTCGATCTTGATATTGTTCACAACGACTTCGTTCATGGACTGCAGCCTCGGGAAATCACCTTTGGCAATATACTCAGTCAGTTCCCAGAAAACACCGGCGCGTGTGGCTTTTACGATGCTGGAGTTTTTGATGTCAGTGACAACGACAACATCCGTCAGTGTGTCAGCCGCGATCATTGCATTGATCTTTGTCATGTAGTCGTTAGCGGGAACCCAGTTGCAGTCTATGTCTGTTTGTGTCATTTCCTCCAGGAACTTCATAGAGGCCGAATCAGCCGGGGGCACTTCAGGCATGAAATTATCTACGGTAATTGTGATCTTGGCGTCATACTGTGCTGACTCCGCGATTGCGGGGACCATTGCAAGGGCCATCACCACTGCCAAAGTGGCAGCAACCAGTTTCCTAAACATTACTGGCGTCCTCCTTTTGATTTGTGTAAATCGGTTCTGGTGTAAAGATCATCCCTTCAATGAGCCCATCATAACCCCCTTTGCGAAATATTTCTGCAGGAACGGGTATACCATTAAAATGGGGAGCGTGGAAACCACGATCACCGCCATTTTGATGCTCTGCGGGGGCGGGAAACTTTCCGCTGATTCCACCGATTCGATTAAACCGCCCTGGGACATGATGACGATTTGCCTTAGCCAAACCTGTATTGGCCATTTATCAGGCGTATTGATGTAAAGAACTGCCGAAAAATAGGAATTCCAGTGGCCGACGGCATAAAACAGTGCAAATGTTGCAAGCGATGCTTTGGAAAGCGGCAGGATGATACGCCAGAATACCTGCAGGTCATTACAACCGTCGATGATTGCGGATTCCTGTACATCAAAGGGGATCGCCGCAAAGAAATTCGTCATTACCATCAGGTTGAAAGCCATCAGGGCATTGGGTAGAAGCAGCGACCAGTAACTGTCAATCAAGCCGTAAGCCTTGACGATAAGGAATGTTGGAATCATGCCGCCGTTAAACAGCATCGCAAAGATAACAGCCATGCGAAGGAATTTTCGGCCTGTAAGATCCTTTCTGGACAAGGCAAAACCCATCATGGATGTAAACGCGATATTGATGAATGTGCCGACAACGGTGATGCCGATAGAGTTGAGCATCGCTCGGGGGATGGTATTGGATGTGAAAACATATTTATATGCATCTGTCACCCATTCTTTGGGCCACAGGATCAGGCCGTTGCCCGACATGGCATATTCGGTACGTGATACGAAAGAAATGCTTATCACATATAGGAAAGGAATCAACGCTGTCAAGGCAACCAACGCCAGCAAGAGATAATTGAAGGTATTGAATACCTTACTCAAATTGGATTGCCTGATTCTGGTAGGCTTGCTGTTTACCACGGTTTCTTCCCCTTCCCTTCCACAGCTTGTTAGTATAGACCATCTTCGCCCAGTTTCTTGATGAAGGTATTGGCAACGACTATCAGCATTAGCCCGAAGACCGACTTGAACATGCCGATGGTTGTGGCATAGCTGTAATCGCCCTGCTGAATCCCTACCTTATATACATAGGTATCAAAAACCTCACCCACCGAACGGTTCATGGCGTTGAGCTGAAGAAAGATCTGCTCAAATCCTGTATCCAGAAAGGTGCCCAAGCGAAGGATAAACAATGTTATGATCGTTGCTTTGATGGCCGGCAGGGTTACAACCAGAAGCTGCTGCCAGCGGTTGGCTCCGTCAATGCGTGCAGCTTCATACAGCTGCGCATCCACATTGCTGAGGGCAGCAAGAAACAAGATTGTGCCCCACCCGGATTCTTTCCATATCTGCTCAAAGATGATCAAGGGGCGGAACCACTGGGTTGACATCAAAAAATTCATTTTTTGCCCGGTGGCGCTCTGAATCAGTCTTGTTATCAAGCCGTTATCAATACTGAAAAACTGCTGGACAAAGCTGACTACAACGACCCAAGATATAAAGTGAGGCATGTACACAAGTGACTGAATGGTCCGTTTGTATTTTGCATGGCGGACCTCATTGAGCAGCAGTGCCAGAATGATGGGTGCCGGAAAATACAACAATAGGCTGAGCCCGGCAAATGCCAGCGTATTGCGGAACATACTGGGAAACGCGGAGGTTGTCAAGAATCGCTCTAGGTTTTCCCACCCCACCCATGGGCTCTTCAACAGGCCCACATAAGGTTGATAATCCATGAAAGAAAAGACAAGGCCCCACATAGGCGCGTATCGGAAAAAAATGAAGTACAGTATACCCGGCAGCATCAAGAGCCACAGGTATCTGTTCCGGTACAAGCGCACAGAAAGCTTCGTTTTGTGATGATTCATGGTTTTGTTCGTTATCATGCGGCGTGCCCCCTTGTTAAGTCACCTTTTACCAAGCGCATCAAGTGCAGTTTCCGCCACATCCCTGGGACGCAAACCATATTGCTTCATGAGCGGAGCAATCATATCGCTGCCAATCACATCATCACCGATTCCCATGCGGATGACCCTGGCGGGAGACAAGGCACACACCGTCTCGGTCACCGCGCTGCCAAACCCGCCGGCGACGCGGCCGTTTTCCAGCGTTACAATCAACCCAGTTTCACGAGCAGCCTTCACGATAAGACTTTCATCCAGGGGCTTTACGGATCCAAAGTGCAAAACCCGGGCATGGATACCTTTCTCCGTCAACATCTCGGCAGCTTTCAACATCACACCTGTCATCATCCCGGTGCCTGCCAGTGTAAGATCTTTGCCTTCGCGCATCGTATAGCCCTTACCCCATTCAAAAACATGGCCGTCTTCAAAAAGGGACACCGCCTGAACTCTCGGCACACGGAAATATACAGGCCCAGGTGTTTTCATCATTACTTGCATGATGGAAGCAAGCTCACGGGCATCGCCTGGGTCTGCTACCTTTATATAAGGCATATTGCGCAATATGGCAAGATCCTCGCCCGTATTGTGGGAGGCTCCGCATTCTGCCGCCGTAATGCCCGCATAACAGCCGGGGATCTTGACATCCGCCCTGTTCAGGCACGAGCCGATGTAAACCTGATCCAGCGCTTTACGGGACGCAAATGCCGCGAAAGTCACCGGGAGCGCAATCATACCCTCCAGCGCAAGGCCGGCAGCAATGCTGAACATGTTCTGCTCTGCTATGCCGCACTGCACAAATCGGGCAGGGTATTTGTACTTGAACAGCACCGTTCTGGTGGAGGTATTCAAATCCCCATCCAACACTACAAGGTTGTCATACGTTTCCCCAAGTTCGAGCAAGGTTTCGCCGAATACGTCGCGGAGGTTTTTTGTATCAAAGCGTAACATGCTCCACCTCCATACCGGCCTGCAATGTGTTGTCATGTTCGTCGCGTAAGGCACCATCAAGTTCAGCAGGCTCGTACCCATACCTTTGGGCAAGCTCATTCAAGAAGCGACGGGCCTGCGCCGGCGTGGGCGGATGCGTATGCCATGCGCAGTTAAACTCGCACTCCTCCACACCTTTTCCTTTTACCGTATGGGCTATTACACAGGAGGGATGACCGGTCCGCGCTTTGTTGTGGGCAAAGGAAAGCGCCTTGTCAATGTCTGACAAATCATGACCGTCGCATTCGGTAAGCTCTATACCAAAGGACCGTATTTTTTCCACCAAGGGTTCCAAGCCGATTTCTTCATATAAAAATCCCTTGGCTTGTACTTTGTTGTAATCAATAATCAGAGTCAGATTATCCAGACGATATTGAGCTGCAGCCATCATCGCCTCCCAGTTTTGGCCTTCCTGAAGCTCCCCATCGCCAAGGATACAGTATACGCGGCCGCTTGTTTGACCTTTTATACGAAACGCCAACGCCATGCCAACCGCAGTGGATAAACCTATTCCCAGCGATCCTCCTGATGTCTCTATGCCAGGATACTGCAGCCTTTCCAAATGCCCATCCAGCCCATCTAGCATGCAATACTTTGATAGCATTTCTTCCGGGATTGTGCCAACAAGGCATAGCGTAGCATACAACGCAGGTGAACAATGGGCTTTGGACAATACAACACGGTCCGGTCCTTTGCCATCCGGCGCAATCTTGATGTGGTATCCATACAGGACGGCTAGCACCTCTGCCAGGGAAAACGATCCACCGATATGGCCCCAGCGGCTGTGTGTAATCATACTAAGAGCCATCGTCCGAATTTTGTAGGCATTCTGGTCAAGGTACTTTAGCTGTTCCTGCGTAAGCATCCGCTTTTCCTCACTTCCTGATAGCAGCAATGACTTCGCGCATGCGCTTGAAACCCTCATCGCCGCTATTGAATACGCGAACGCCGAATTCCGCTAGTGGATCAGGATATTCCATACCGAATACAGACATTGAAAGCTGCGCAAGCACAACTTGTGTTACGCCTTTTAAGGACACTCCACCACGTATTGCTTCAGCAATCAATCTGTTATGTTCTTTTACATTTCCGCTGCCAATCAGTGCAAAGCACTCTTCAATGTTGGCGTCTTCAAAAAGCGGCTGATCAACACCGATTCTACCCGCTGTTTCACGCAGAAGCTGCTTGGTGTTTTCCACTGTTGGCCCGTGCGTTGCTATAACCAATGTCTTTCCGCCCATTTTGCACGCAGATTCCATCATCGGTTCATCAATCTGCACAACCGGTATGCCATAAGGCTCTACGGCTTTACGTACGGCACCGATGCTGCGGTTCATGGTCGAGCAGGTAACCATGATTGCATCTACGTGGGCAAGCTCCACCAATTGCTTAGCATACTCCGCAAACAGCTCAATGTTTCTTTGGGGAGGACAGGGCAAATGTTGTGCATGCGCTTGCATAAAATTAAGCTGCACGGCTTCATTTCCAATGCTCACAATCTTAACGCCCGGCAGGTATTTGCGGCAAAAATAATAACCCCAAAGCGTCATCCATGCACCGCCATGAATGAGTCCTATTGTCTTATTTTTCAACTCGGCAGGTACGTCTGTATCAAATGCAAGCTTAGGAGCGCCAACAATCGCCATATAATGGGAGAAAAGATCCAATGAGTTCAAGTGAAACATGATGCTCCTCCTATATCTTCTTAACGTACGATATTTCTTATAACTTCCTTAATTGCGGATGTATATGTTTCCATCAAGTAGCCTTTTTCCTTTAAAGCTGGCAGAGGTGACTAGCCCTAGCAGCTTTGCTATTGTTTTTTCTATAGCCTCCCTTTCGCTGATTGACCATGCACGCGTTTGCATTATTCGGATCATATCATGCATGCCTCAAACGATCTTTAAATCACTTGCCTTAATAATACGCCACAATATGTGCAATGTCAATAGCCGTTTTGAGGTAATTAAAGTATTTACTTAATTCCTCGATCAAAACATGCACTCGTTTGCATTACCTAGGCCTTTGTTTCGGAAGGATAAATATTCTAACGACTGGATCTGACCATTTATTTGACTATACCGCAGAAGCGCATCGTACAGTTCGCAACGCATCGGTTAATAGCTGCTTGATCTTCAGGTTCACGCGTCTCAGCACGTTGTCTGCCTCCTCCAGTTTCTCCCACCGTGCATAGTCAGCGGCATTCAAAAGAAATACAGATTTCTTGATGCCAGTGTGAAGATTACCTGCAACCGGTACATTCACTTCTTTGAAGGGGATATCGATGAAACTCTCCGGCAGGCGGTAGGGGTATAGTTCTTTAAGAGGGTAACAACCTACTATTCTATTGATTGAACCGATATTATTCCACGCATTTCTTCAGGCCCACGGGGTATAAAACCTCACCTTTTTCGGTGTTAAAAGGGACATTAGGTACGCGTGGGTACATTGAGTCATGGTATGTGCATCTATATTGTGAATCAAACATTCCATATTTGGAATTAGGCATAGCAAAGCATGACCATATGTGCCGACCCGCGCAGCAGGGGAATATAGTCAAGTGTAAGCGTTTGGGACGGGAGGTTACCAGCCAAAACTTTTCTCTGCAATTCTGTACCCTGACTTAGGATGCTTCTTATTTTATGCCCATTCATCATTAGTTTTGCTTCAGCTTTAGTCGAAATTCTTCTATCGACACTGATCTTGCAAATATCATGCAATTCCGAAAGTAATTCAAAGGCAACAATATCTTAGCTACTTAGACCTAATTCCTTCCCAAAGCGTCTTGATAAAAACTTTTCGCAGTGCTCTTATGTCTCTATGCTCTTTTCCATCAGCGCTGCTTTTTATGTCCATAATTTTTCATACATATGTCCTTGGACCAGCGCTATCAAAGATCCTTTTTTTTACATACTGCCCAAAAATGCGTGTAACACAGGCCTACACCCCACAAAAAAATACATTCGCCTAGTATTGACATGCTTATTAATTTATTATATACTAAATCTAATATTTTGTTACAAAAAATCGGAACGTTACGATTTAGGTGGGGTGCTTGTGTCTATCTCGATCAAAGATGTAGCACAGGAGTCGGGATTTTCCAAATCTACAGTATCGGCAGTTGTAAACAACCTTCCATGTGTAAAACCGGACACAAAGGAAAAAGTGCAGCAAGCTATTGATAAGCTCGGTTACAGGCCAAACATCGCCGCCAGAGAACTTATCACGCAGAGGAAGCACAACATAGGTATCGTGAATGTGGTGTATGACGTATCTCTGGAAAATTCCAAGAGTTATTTTGATACAACGAGCGAAACAACCTATTTTGACATTGCCACCGCGGTGATGTCGGATGTATCAAAAACACACTATGGGCTATTGATAGATCGGGTGGGGTTTTCGCAAAGCAGCATCACGCTTCCGAGCTTTGCCAAGACCGGTAATGTCATCGGCGCATTTTTGATTGGTACCATCTTTTCGGATGAATATGTGGAAAAATTTCTGAAGTACATCGATAATGTAGTGGTGATAGGAAACCGTTGCGACCTTGTGGATTCCGTTGGCAATGATTATACCCAATCGGCTTATGCAGCCGTGGAGTATCTGACCAAACGAAACCACAAACGCATTGCTTTTGTCAACGGCGATCCGGAGAGTAAAGCCTCGCCCGACAAGCTATCGGGCTACAAAAAGGCGCTTCAAGATGCTGGAATCGCTTATGACGAGTCTCTGGTTGACGAATCCCGTTTCACAGGACGGGGAGGCTATGAGGCGTTTGCCCGCATATGGAACCGCAGCACCCTGAAACCGACAGCTGTTTTCTTTTCCAGCGATGAACTTGCTGTTGGCGCGGCACGGTTTATGTATGAACAAGGAATTCAAATTCCTCAAGATATTTCCGTGATGGGTTATGAGGATAGCGCATTGGCTGAATTTATGACGCCCGCCCTTACTACGGTTCACAGAAATAAACACCAGTTAGGTCATGAAGCATTTCGGCTGATGTTGAGCAGGATCGAAAAACCGGGTATACCGCCCAGGTTTTCCATTGTGCCTTTCTGCATAGCCGAAAGGCAAAGCATTCGGACCTTGTGATTAGGGATGATGCCGCGAAATCCGCTTGAACAATGCCAGAAAGGAGGATAGAAGCAATCATTCACCAGGCGGATACAGTGGTTCATAATACGTGATCATGGAAGTAGATGTTTGTTCGGAAAAATCGGAACGTTCTGATTCTATCAGGCAGTATCTTAGCTCAGATGATGATGCCCAGCGGGGCAACACTCATTACTGCAACTTACACAGAACAGCAGCCGCGCTAAGGCGGTGCATCCTGGTAAACAAAATTGAGGAGGGTTCATCTATGAAAAAGTTTTTGGCCATCTGTCTGCTAGTGATCCTGATGATTCCAGCGCTGGCTTCCGCTGAAACAACGTATACCTTTTCCATTGCAAGCCTGGAGCCGGTCGGCGCTCCGACCACCGTCAGCGTGGAATACATGTGCCAGCTTGTGAAAGAGAGAAGCAATGGTCGCCTTGTCATCAATCCGAATCCCGGCGGTGTTTTAGGCGCGGGACTTCAAATTATGGAAGGCGTCAGCATCGGTACGATTGATATGGTTTCCATGGTTTTGGAGTGGTACGCCCCGTTTGTAAAGGATATTAACGTGTATGTTATGGGCTTTACGTTCAGGGATGGAGACCATTTTCAGAAGTTCCTTGATTCCGATATATTTGCCGGTATGAAGGAGCAAATACTTGAAAACATGAATGTCCGCGTATTAGCCAATAACTGGGTTGGGCTGCCCCGTGTTCTCGTATCCAAGAAGCCTGTTACGACCCCGGAAGATATTGCCAATATCAAAATGCGCGTGCCTGAAATAGAAACTTATATTAAGGTGTGGCAAGGCTTGAAGACAGTTCCAACTCGCGTCGCCTGGGCTGAAACATACCTTGCCTTGAAGACCGGCACCGTTGATGCTGCCGAGGGCCCCTTGGATCAGATGTATGCCACGAAATTCTATGAGGCGGCCCCCCATATCACGCTGACCAACCATCTTCAGCAGGCTTTTACCATCGGCATCAATGAGGATGTGTGGAACAGCATACCCAGCGATTTACAAACGATACTGGCCGAATCCGCTGTGGAGGCAGGCGAATACTTCAAACAGCTTATCAACGATCAGTTTGCCATCAACCGCCAAAAAATGCTGGATGAAGGGGCTGTCATCAGCGAGGTGGACACAGTGCCATTCCAGAAGCTTCTGGAAGGCGTGATTGCTGAATCAGAAGCAACGGGCTTTTGGACTCCCGGTCTATATCAAAGGGTACAGGACATCAAATAAGCAAGTCTCCGGATGTGGGAAGGCGATAGCAGTCCGCTTCCCCACATCCGGAAACCCTTTTGACTCGGGGAGAGCACCTTATTCTGGGATGTGAGGTTGATGGTATGCGCATTCGAGTAGCTTTGGACAATATATGTCAAATCATAGCCAAGATTACATCATGGATCACTACAGCCTGCCTGACCGGATCAATTCTCGTTATGCTGATGCAGGTCGTTTTGCGCAGAGCGTTCAATCGCCCCATCATCTGGGCGGAGGATTTGACGGTCTTCATATTCGTATGGATCACCTTTCTTGGCGCTGCCGTGTTGTACCAGCGCAAAGCAATGACTAGTGTAGATAGCCTAATCGTATGTCTTCCGAAAAAAATCAGACGGATAGCATGCGTATTTGTGGACGTTGTCGTTGTCGCTACTTCCGCTTATCTGATCAAGATCACGCTCGACTATATGCAAAACCAGATGAGGCTTGGGCATAAGCTGGGTGGTGCTTTAGGCATCCCCATCTGGGTCGTTCTCCTATGCATCATCATATCGATGCTCATGATCGTCTTGTTTGGATTTACATCTATTATTAAAACAATCTTGGAAAAAAATATAGAGGAGCTCCCTGCAGCAGAGCAAAAGGAGAATGATGCCTGATGGACTACATTAATGAAGCCAATATCAATACACCAATCATGGGAAAATATGATGTTATCGTGGCTGGCGGGGGCCCAGCTGGGTTGGCAGCAGCCATTTCCAGCGCCAGACTAGGTGCAAAGACACTGATGATTGAAAAAAACGGATGGGTTGGCGGAATGGCAACATCCGGCCTTGTACATCCCTTTATGCCCTCCTATGCAGGCGACAAGCCCATCAACCGCGGCATCTTCAGGGAGATACTTGATCGGCTTTCAGGGATGAATGCATTGGTGCATCCAGATACCACAAAGATGGGAACGGGATATACAGGCTTTGTGGTATGGCCACACGCGCATGTAGCGCCGTTTGACGTCGAGGCTATCAAGTGGGTGATGCAGGATTTGATGGAAGAGTCAGGTGTTGAAGTGCTGCTCCATGCCCAGGTTGTTAAAGCCTATGAATACGAAAAGGAAACATGTGTCATTACCGAATCAAAGTCAGGGCGTATGGCCTTTGCAGGGAAAGTACTTGTTGATTGTACGGGAGACGGAGACTTGGCCGACTACTTGAACATTCCCTACGAAAAGGGCAGCGCTGCGGATGGATCCATGCAGCCTGCGACAATCTTCTTCAGGCTGGCGGGTGTAGACAGAAAAAAGGTCGACAAATATATACATGAGCATCCGGAAGAGCGCCACTTCAAAAGCTTTGCCCAAAAGGCTGCCAAGGAAGGCAAGTTTATATCCACAAAGCACGATGTGCTATACTTTTACACCCCCAGGGAGGGGGAAGTAGCCGTCAACACAACACGATCTCACGGAATTGATGGTACCAACGTGTTTGACTTGACAAAGGCAGAGTTCGAATGCCGCAGGCAAGTCCAGGTCCTGTGTGAGTTTTTCAAGCAGTACTGCCCCGGCTTTGAAAACGCCTATATCACCACTACCGCTCAGCAGGTTGGTATCCGAGAAACAAGGCGGATTGTGGGCGAGTACTGTCTAAACAAGGATGATGTACTGCATGTGCATCAATTTGACGATAACATCGCCCAGTGTGCGTATATGATTGATATTCACGACCATACCAGCACAGAGCTATTCTACACTCCGGTTCCCGACGGACGCTCCTATGGCATCCCATACCGCTGCCTGATACCCAGAGAAAAAGAGAACATTCTCTTTGCAGGACGATGCATTTCCGCCACACAAGAAGCACAGGGCTCATGTCGCGTAATGCCGCCCTCCTTCTCGCTGGGGCAAGCTGCAGGTACAGCGGCTGCCCTTGCTGTCCAAACAGGTGTGACTCCAAGAAATCTTGATGTGCAGCTGCTCCGGAAGAAGCTGATAGAAAACGGTCAGGTCGTTGATGAATTGAGAGAGTGAAGTGATCAGAGATGATAGTATATTGGGTAATCGGGATTGGGCTGATCGTGCTTCTAGCCCTTAACGTACCTGTGGCTTACGCAATGATTGGATCATCGCTGTTAGCGCTTCTTGCCGTAGGCAATATCCCCATGATTGTCGTTGCGCAGCGGCTTTGGAGCGGGCTGGAAAGCTTTCCTCTTCTGGCAATTCCATTCTTCATTCTGGCTGGAAATCTGCTAAATGTGGGCGGAGGCGCGAATGCAATTTTCAGCTTCTGCATGACAGTGTTGGGCCATATAAAGGGCGGTTTGGCGTATGTGAATGTGGTGGCCAGTGTCATTTTTGCCGGAATGACCGGCGCTGCGACCGCGGATGCCGCAGGCCTTGGTGCCATTGAAATCGAAGCTATGAAGAAGAATGGCTATAGCGGCGAGTTTTCTGCTGCGGTTACGGCTGCATCATCAATCATAGGACCAATCATACCCCCAAGCATACCGTTTGTCGTGTATGCTGTCATGGCGCAGGTATCCACCGGCAAAATCTTCATCAGTGGCATTTTGCCAGGCCTTATAATGGCCATGACAATGATGGTTGTTATCCATGTAGTTTTGAAGAAGACGAAGATGACGGTCAGCAAAAAGTCAACCTTCAAGGAGATACTTATCTCCTTTCGCAAATCATTTTTAGCGCTTCTCTGCCCCGTGATCATACTGGGTGGTATCTTCTCCGGTGTTTTTACACCTACGGAGGCCGGTGCTGTGGCGGCTGTCTATGCGCTCTTTTTGGGCTTTGTGTATAAAGGCCTTACGTGGAAGAGCATTCCAAAAATCTTGATTGATACAATGCTCGCAACAGCCCAGATAACCTTCATTGTTGCTGCAGCTGGTGTATTCGGATGGATATTAACCAGGTTTCAGCTTCCCGCAGCCATCACAAGCGCTTTGCTGTCTCTGACAAGCAGCAAGATCGTTGCGTTGCTTCTTGTTTCAGCGGTTCTGCTGATCATGGGCTGTTTCATCGATGCGCTTTCTCTGGTCATCATGATGACACCTGTCATTATCCCAATAGCAAACGCATTTGGCATTGATCTATTGCAGATGGGCGTTATATTGGTGGTAACGTGCATGACAGGACTGAATACACCTCCGGTTGGGATATGTTTGTATATTGTGAGTGATCTTGCAAAGGTACCCGTTCTACGGGTTACAAAATCACTAATACCTTTCTATATCGCTACCGTAGTTTCTTTGCTGCTACTGATTCTGCTTCCTGAGCTTTCCACATACCTTCCCCAAATAATATCGTTCTAAACTTTCGAGAACAGATCTTTGCATTAATCGTAAGTTTGCCAGAATCTGACCATCAACAAATGTTGTTGATGGTCATTTTTCAATACCATTTGCACTATCTCAAGAAAAGCGGAAGCAAGATTTACAGCTTCCTTGCACATGGACTGGCTACACTAAACTGTACAGAAAAGATGAGGTCATGGTGACCTGCCTCCAAAAACCGTCCACTGCGAATGTGAGCCAATCCAACAGGACTGACTTACTTCTGACGCTGCCGAATAAAGCAACAGACGCGAGAGACTAATGAATAACAGACGTAATCTGCCTTTGGGATTGCCGCTCATGTATGGTGGCAATCCCTTTTCATTCTATCGCTGTTCTTATGATATGCACGCGAAGGAATCCATTGTTACCCGATGCGCAAGTTAAGCTAACTGTAATGCCGTTCTATACCTTCCACAAACCATTTTCCTTCCGACAAAAATACATATCGTTCTTTTCCAAGTATAAAGCAGGTGTATCGCATGCCGGCGGCGCCAACTTTGAGGCTGACACCGGGGCGGACATCTGTGACTTTGTCTATTTCAAAGGATTTGCCATCATCCCAATACAGGCGTGTTGGGGTGATTTTTCCATCTTCGTTGTAGTGGACATCCATGGACACATAGCGCCTTCTGTCGGAAGAATTGGCTGGCATACAAACATCTCCCTGTCATCAAGATAAAAGCGGTTTTGCCCATTTGGGAACGTATTCTGATTCTGCGTCTTCCAGAGAAACTAGGATATCGTGGATGATTTCGTATACTGTATCGCTATTGGCATTTGCCGGCAGGGCAAGCTTGGGACACGCGGAAATGGCTTCATATAGTTCGTGAGCTTTTTTCTCATTCCAGCCGGGGGAAGGGGGGATCAGGCCTTTTTCCAGTGCCTGGACGCATTTGAGCATAAGGGTATCGGGTTTCATAAGATGGGCCTCCTTTATTAAATATGAGATCATGCCTGAGGGCATGACCAAAGGGCTTTCCGGTCGCCCTTTGGAAACCTTCGGTGAGGATGCGACCAGGGCTTTCCGGTCGCCCTGGACCTTCGGGAGGTATGACCAAAGAGATTCCGGTCGCCCTGGACCTTCGGAAGACTTTCTGGGGAACAGGAAATCTTCGGTCATTTGCCGGTGTAGAAGGGCACCGGATGGATGGTGTGGTCATCCTTGGGGTTGATGGCCGCATACGGTTTTTCCGCCAGGATGATGCCGCGCTGGATACTCATTTGGCCGAAGCGGCGGCGGATGTCATCGATGGATTGAGCCAGGGCCATTTCCTTTTCCCGGTGGAGGGCTTTCCCCAACAGGTCCAATTGAATGGGGGAATCGGCCGGCACCAGGGAGGAACAATGCACGCCCATGGAGCGCAGCGGGAGCATGCGGGTGTAGCGCTCCCGAAATAGGGAGATGGCCGTTTTGGCAATGTCGCCGGCCAGGGCGGTGGTGAAGCCAATGGTGCGCTGGCAACTGGCACAATTCAGCTTTGTATCCCGGACGCTGATGGCAATGCAGCCGGCGCGGAAGCCGTGATCACGCAGGCGGGAAGCTACCGATTCGGAGAGCAGATAGAACACGGCGGAGGCTTCGCTGATGGTTTCCACATCCTTGGGCAGGGTGGTGCTGTTGCCCACGGATTTGATGGCTGCCTTCGCCTCCACCGGCATGACCGGGGATGTATCCAAGCCGCGGGCAAAATCCTGGAGGATCAGGCCATTTTTGCCGAACTTGTGCTGGATGGGCTCGGTGGGATGGTTGGCCAGATCGCCAATGGTGTTGATGTTCCAATCCTTCAGCTTTTTTGTGGTTCTTGGGCCGACATAAAGAAGATCGCTGACGGGCAGCGGCCATACCTGCTGCTCAAATGAATCGCGGGTAATGACCGTGGTGGCGTCGGGCTTTTTCATGTCGGAGCCCAATTTGGCAAAAATCTTGTTGAACGAAACGCCAACGGATACGGTAATAC
>JAEZLW010000106.1 GCA_023415145.1 Bacillota bacterium
CCTCCAGGACGTCCCTGCGGTAAAAAAGCACCGAACAGACCTGGGTTTCTGGAAGGCCATAGACGCCACCCATGAGTTCAAGGGCCGCATATGCGCCTGGGTAGAAATCGGATATAACATGATTGAAATCCTGGAAGGTGGTCAGGTCCACCGCGGCACCGCGCAGGGCGAAGTTGACAGGGTTCCAGGAATCGGTATTCACAACCACGTCGGGGCCGTTGCCGGCAACCACAGCGCCCAGCAGCGCATTGGGGTCCACCAGCTTCAGGTTAACCTTGATGCCTGTATCTGGAACGAAGGTGTCATCGATCATGGTTTTGAGTACATTGCTCTGGTCCCGGCCGGCCATGCTCATCACCTGGTTTGCGCCAGCCATGATCCACACATCAAGAGCCTCTTCCCTGTCCTCGTCATAAACGTTGCCCAGGGCGTTATAGTCCACTGTATAGGAAGAAACCAGGGAACGGACCTCATGCAACACTTTGTCGATAAACCCTTCACGGGTTCTTTCCACCTGTGCCTTTGTACCGGAGACAATGATGCAGTCGATATCCAGCATGATTTCGCTCATGGCCTGCATCGAAGTTCCCAGGGCCGTGATATTGTCTTTGAAGTTGACGAAAGCCTTTGTAATCTTGTCGGGGTCCTTTACAAACTCCTCCAATTGCACGGCCAGCGTCTGGGCCACCGCGATGCGGTCGGACTTTTGCCCCGTAACAGCCACCGTATCATCCACCAGTTTATAAAGCCGCTTGCTTTCCAGCCGCATGGCCTCAATAACCTCGGGGTATACCTTGATCAAGTTGTAGTCGCGGTAAACATCCGGCTGTACGCCGGTAAGCACAAGAATCTTGCGGTATATTTGATTCAGGTTATAAATGCTGTTCTGCATTTGGGAAAGAATAGGCCCCATGTCTCCCAACGTAGCCTCCAGCCGCAGGGTATGGCTACCCTTTGCAAGGTAAAACCGGAAAGGCTCACCTGAGAAACCCGCAAGGGTTAACCTGTTCCAGGCTGTGCCAAAAGGGAAACGGACAGCCTTCACTTCCGCAAACGGAACCACCCCGTCAATGTACAGGGTCCGGCAGGAAAGGTTGCCACGGCTGAAATTCTGCCTCCCTTTCAGCGTGATGTGGTAATACCCATCCTCCGGTGCAACGATGCTCCATTCAATCCATTGCCCAGCGCTTCTCCAGGGTGTGCCGCCGATGATGTTAAGCACCGTATTTGATACGTTGTAAGGCTCTGTAGCCGGTGAAGAACGGTCATATCTGGCATACAGGGATGGAGATGAGCGCAACACCGCATCCTCACCCTGCACCTTTTGATAATAAGTTTCTCCCGTATGGGTCATGGACGAATCCGGCTGTGCCAATAGATATGATTGGTACGTATTGGTAAGCTGCAATGGGGTCAGGATAAGCGCCTTGATATATACGGGCTCGTTGATGGCAGTGAGCGACAGTGTATGGCTGCCTTCTTCCAGATAGAACTTGTATGGCTCTACCTCATGGCCCAAATGGTCGCGGAAAAAGGCTGTCTGCCAATCAAACACTTCTTTTTGGGATGGACGGATGTCATTGCCGCGGTTATCCTTTTTGATTTCTCCGGCATCCGTCCACAAACGCGAAAAGAACAACGCATCGGCACCTGAAAAGGGGACCACCCCGTCAATGCGCAGCATCCGCTCGATATCGACACCCCGGGAAGGGATGGTAAGGTATTCCATACGGATATTGTACAGACCGCTATGGGGTATATGGATCTGCCATGAGACGGTGGAATGATCCCCGGTGTAAAGGGCTGGAACATCCCCTGCCTCATCCTTGTAAACGGTGCCTACTCCTGAGGCTTCATATTCGAAAAGAGCAATCGTCACATCTTCTTGGGCCGAATTTGTACCGGCATATAGGTGCAGGTATTGCGCATATGTATTACCCCTGCCCAATGGTATCGTTTCATCAAAAAAGTCTGCATCGGCATATTTTGCACCAAAATTCTCCACGCCGCCCGAAAGCAAAACCCATGCTGAGACAACTGCGGTCACTGCCAGCAGGAAGATGAATGTCGTCAGTAATTTTCGCTTTCCGCTGGGGATTGGCATGGAAGTTCCTCCTTGCTGATCCAGATAAACGCATCCTTCACCGTAAACTGTAAATGGAGGACCTATTATGCATTAGTGCTTGTTTCTCCGGTCGTTTTTTTTCATTATCGCATGATATATTCCGTCTTTCTTCTCAAAAATTGCGGTGCAATGTTCATTTATTGCTTGTTGTGTCCGTGCACATATGATAAAATACATATAGATTTATGATCGTGTTTCCATATTTATACTAAGCGTATATTTCAAATCCGGTTCTCCCCAAATGTAATGGTATGCTACATACATTTATAGACTTGTAAACATATGGGTAAGTGAATGATATAAGGAGCATGCTTATGGCACGCAAAAAAAATGTCGTTACCTACCGGGATGAAGTGCGCACGCTGATGCGGGATTTAGAGTTTGTAGATTATCCTCCCAATTCCACATTTCGGGTATGGTTTGGCGATGTGCCCGATTATTTCGGTACGCACTGGCATAGCGCGGTGGAAATTGTGATACCTATCGAAGGAAGCTGCACCGTGAATTATGATAAAGCACAATATCATGTCAAAGCAGGTGAAGTACTCATCACACCTTCCGGTGAGAAGCATGACTTGAAAACAAGCCCTCATACAAAGCGCTACATATTTTTGTTTGAAATGGAAAGTCTGCTGAGCATACGGGATTTTTCGGCCATCAAATCCATGATGATGTTACCAATCCACATTACAGAAGATTCGCCTGTATGCTCGCAGGTGCGAGATCTGCTCATGTCCGTTATCCGTGAATACAGCAGCGGCCAGCCTCTTCGGGAATTGAGCTGCTATGCCTATATTTTGATGCTGTATGCACTCATAGGGCGTGATGAATTGGCGTCTGCTTACGCCCAGGCGAATATCCAATCCGGCAGCCATCCGGCATATCTGTCGGTGTTTCATCACGTTTTGTATTATATCGACCATCATTTCATGGAAGATATATCCCTGGAGTCTGTGGCTGCTGAAGCAGGTTTTTCAAAATACCATTTTTCGCGCCTGTTTAAACAGTATACCAATGTCACCTTTTGGCATTTCCTTAGCTTGAAGCGTATACAAAAGGCGGAGCAGCTGCTGGCATCCACAAACCGAAGCATTGCGGAAATTGCCCTTCAAGCGGGATTCGACAGCATACCTTCCTTCAACCGCATCTACCGCAAAATCCGCAGCTATACCCCCTCTGAATACCGCGCGAAATGCCGCAGAGGTCTTGTCTCATAAGCAACGAGGCCACCGCATTTTGCCGTGTTTGGGGAACATGGACATTTTGCTGTACATGTCTCAGCTTTGGATCAAGGTTCTGCCTAGGGAAGGATTTATATTGAAAAGCAACTGTTTGAAGCAGTTGCTTTTATACTTTCCATAAGTGCAGTGATCTAAAAGCGCAATATGTGATTTTGCATCATAACCTCAAGATTGCAATATGATAGATTGAAGTACGATTTTAACAGAAGTATATGATAAGGGGGTAGAAAAAGCATGTCTCGCTACAGGCAAGGCTACCTGGATTATCTTTGGCATAAATTCGGCACAGATCATTTTAAGAGATTATTCGCAGTGATGTCCCAAAGGAACAAACACACTTTATTGCGTCATGTTAATGATGACCGGCTCAGTTTTCCTGTTTTTTTTATACTTGTTAAAGATATTATCAAGTTGGGTTCTTTTGCTGAGCTCAGCCCGAGAAACCGGGCGGCAGTACAAATATGTGCCGACAAGATGACGATCCCCGGTTGGGAAGAAGGTTCAAAGGCCATATATGATAATGACGTTCTGCATGAAACGCTCTTGTGGATGTTCAACACTGGGAAAAATTGGGACGGGACCGGCCGTGACCGCGAAGAATTTGACATGATGATCGATTATGCCGCGTCGCTGCTAGTCATTATGTTTGATGACAGGACAGTTCTCCCAGATATCATCGACATCATTTTTCGGCGCAACCGCAAGGGATTTTATATCCATGACCTCGTCTGGGGCTTTTTTCAGACGCTTGATTGGGAAACGCTGGCTTTAAATGCGAAACGTTTGTTGTCGGAAGAGCAAAATGATGTGGAATTGGCCTGCCGGCTACTACATCTGGAACCTCCCGCCGCGATTGACAGAACGGTCATGCAAAAACAGTATGAGGAATATACGCAATGGCTTGCAGAAAACAGGCCGTATCTGTATCTGACAGGCGAGCATTTTCAACAGTTGAGCAATCCGACACATTTTGATTGTGATATTGAGGCCAAATATCTCGGTAAAGAGATTTCACCGCACAGCATGATGCCGATTGAGCCGCTTTCTGAGCCAGAAGTCGAAAGTCTGAAAAACTTCAGAGCTGTAGGTGATCAAGAGCGGAAGATGCTGGCGGATTACTCCTGCAAACTTCGCCGCCGGAATATGCGGGAGTGGGACGAATGGATGCACAAAGATATCACTCAACAGGTGATTGCGGCACAAACGGGATATGAGGTGATCAGATGATAGTTGTTGACAACAAACCGCTCAACATGATGGATCTGGAAAGCGAGTATCCCTCGGGGAGCAACGAGAGAAAGGTCCTGGCAGCACTAGCTGGAAGTGATGAAGAACACATATACGAATCTCTTGAACAGTTAAAATTCGAAATCGAACTTCGCATAGCAATCATCGATGCCGCAAAAGCCCTGTATCTAAGCGGGTTGGGTTTTGATGTATTTCGTGATACGAGGTGCAACAATGAATATTGGACCAGGCGTGATGACGGTGGATTTGTTCTGAAACCAGGGATGAAAGCATCGGATGCGATCCTAGACATCTATCAAAACGGATCAGAATACAGTACGGAGTGCGCAACCGCCATGCAGATTGTCTATTACAAAGCGCTTCTTGAACTATTCCCTGAAGATGTGTTTAACAATATGTTTCCAACAATTGTCCTCATGAATTGGCATGATATTGCAAGAGAGCTTCGCGATACAGGCCTCATGCAACAGGCCAAAGGTTTTATCCCAGGTGACAGGCTGTATTTTGCAAATCCCGATGTTGACCCGAAAACTCCGGAGTGGCAGGGGGAGAACGTGATAGACTTGGGCAACGGCACATACTACGGCCATGGGATCGGCATCCATGAAGCAGACGGTTTTATCAGTGTGCTCAACGAGAACCGCAGAGAAAGCGCAGGGAGAACAGCGTATCTTATGGATTTGGCCGGCAGGCCTGACTTTACGAGGCTATATACACTGTACGAACGCTCTGCTGATATAGCGCTCACGCCATTGCAGGCATCTCGGTGTCTGCCCGCATAAGTGATTTTGTACAGATCGGCCTGGCTGTCCGGGTGGAGGCTTGGTAGGAATATTTCAGTTTTGGCATTGTTCTATCAGCAATTATTCAGCATGAAGTGTTGTAGTATCCATTCTGAGATATAACTAAATTATGTTACATAAATAAGAAACCGCTGAAAAACTAATGTTTTCAACGGTTTTTCAGGATGTATCTACCTTTGGCCGGTCAAGGGTGAAACAAGTTGCTCTGCTGTGATGTAGAAGTTTCAAGTGGCCGTGGCACGAGTAACGAAACAGCTTAACAATCTTGTTCCCAAGAAAAGAAAGATATATAAAAACAAAAGCTCACCACCTATTGTGAAGTTCGAATACGCATGTTATAATCAGACATCATACGTCTAATGTATTATGTAAGAATAGAGGGAAAGATCATGATTGACGAAGCGCTGTTTAGGTATGTTGGCAGCAAGGAATCAGCGGTGGATTCAGTGGTAAACCGCTTCCGTGATCTGATCATGCAAAGAAAGCTCAAGCCCGGCGATCAAATTCCCAACGAAAGCGTGTTGGCCGAGGGTATGGGCGTGAGCAGAGGTTCGGTGCGGGAAGCGATGAAGATACTCGCAGCGCTGGGCGTGGTGGAGATTCGAAGGGGAAATGGCACGTATGTTTCCGGTGAGATCGGACGGTCGATGCTGGATCCTTTTTTGCTGCGTTTGATGATGAACGACTACGATTCCAGGCAGATGGCGGAGTTTCGGGAGATGATTGAACTTGACGTAGCCCGTGCCATCCTGCGCAACAAAAGCGCAGAAGGCATTATGGCCATGGGTGAGGCCATAAAGCGCATGGAAGGCGTGCCGGCGGAGGAGGGAGTGGAAGAGGCACGGTGGGCGGAACTGGATCTTGCTTTCCACCGGGCCATGGGCAAAGCCACGGGCAATGTGCTGATTGAACAGCTTTATGAGTTTGTCCTTCAGTTTTTTGAACCCACCATCCGGCAAACCTACCGGCATCCCGGGAACAGGGCACACGCGCTTGACATCCATAAGCATATCTATAACGCGGCAGCCAATGGAGATGAAAAAGCTTTGCTTGATGCTGTGACGACGTCTATCGAAGAATGGATTATACAGGGGGAATGAAGATGTTGATTCTGGACGCCCACGCGCATTTGGGCCACGACGTTGTTTTTGACGAGGAAGGCACCGAGGAGGAGCTGCTCGAATGGCATGAGCGCTGCCAGATTTCCGGCGCTATCATACAGCCCTTTGTGCCCCGGCCGTATCTTTCGGATACCGAAGCCATTCACGACCGCATTGCGGCCATGTGCAAAAAGCATTCCGGCAGGTATTTCGGCATGGCATCCATCAACCCGCATTTGCGGCCTGAAGAATACGAAGGTGAGGCAGCCCGCTGCGTGAAGGAGTTGGGCTTTGTGGGGGTAAAGCTTACGCCCATTGCCCACGCGGCCCATCCCGCTTCCAGGGATGGCCGGCACGTGTTTGAGGTGGCATCGGCGCTGAACGTGCCGGTGATGGTGCACACGGGTGCGGGCATTCCCTTTGCAGACCCGGCGGCGGTGGAGACGGCGGCATCAAGCTTTACAAAGGTGCCTATCATACTGGCCCACGCTGGCACCGACCTGTTCTTTGCCCAGGCGCTTAGCCTTGCCCGGCGGTATGAGCATGTGTACCTGGAGCCGAGCTGGCTGAGCATATTGAACGTGCGCAAGGCGCTTCATACGGTAGGGCCGGGGAAGATCATGTTCTCCTCCGACCACGCGGTGAACATCCCCGTGGAGCTTTGCAAGTATCGGACCCTGCTTCCGCCGGGAGAAGCGCTTTCAAAGGTATTGGGCGGAACGGCCAGGGAAGTATTCGGCCTCGCAGGCAGGCTTGTGGGGGAAAATTTATGAACGAAAAGCCATTGCGCGTTGCCGTATTCGGCACAGGCTACTGGTCGCAGTTTCAAATTGCCGCTTGGCAGGCTATTGGCGTACAGGTGGCGGCCGCCTGGAACCGCACTCCTGAGCGGGCGCGCGCAGCGGCAGAGCGGTTTCACATTCCCGCCGTGTACGAAACACCCGAGGCGGTATTTGAAAGCGGCGATTTTGATATCGCCGACATCATTGCCGATGTGGATGCCCACGAGCCCCTGGTTGCCATGGCCGCCCGTTACAAAAAGGCGGTGATCTGCCAAAAGCCCATGGCCCGCAGCCTTGCCGCTTGCGAGCGCATGGTCAAAAGCTGCCGTGAGGCCGGCGTTTGGTACGCCGTTCACGAAAATTTCCGCTACCAGCCCCAATTTGCCCCCGTAAAGGATTTACTGTCGCAGGGCAGTTTGGGCTGTCCCCTGCATGCCCATATGCAGCTTCGTTCCCCCGACAGGGGAATCATCTCAAAGCAGCCCGCCCTGGCTCAAATGGACCATATGGCCTTACGGGATATGGGGCCTCACTTGTTTGACGTAGTCCGCTATCTGTTCGGCGATATAAAAAGCGTGTATTCCAAGCCGGTGGTGTCTTACGGTGACATCGGCGCGATGGATACCGCCCTGTCTATGCTGGAGATGGAAAGCGGGCTGCCGGTTTTATGCACGCTGGCCCACCGCTTTCATTACAAGGTGTTTATCCAGTGCGAGTACGGCTACCTGACTCTTGATGGCGACAACATGATCCGCGTGGAGCAGGAGGGACAAACCCGCATGGTGGATCCACGCACATGGCCTGTTTTGCCGTATATTCCAGCAGAGGACTGGGCCCTTCACGGCGGACATGTGTTCGCGGCCATCCCCCTTTGCCTTCATGCGTTGTCAGAGGCGTATCTGGCCGGCCGGCCCGCTGAAACCAGCGGAGAGGATAACCTGAAAACCATGCGTTCGGTGTTCGCGGCCATCCGTTCCCAGGATACCGGTGCGGTGGTGGCCCTGAAAGACCTTAAGGGCGATGCCGGAGAATGAAGGTTTTGGTAACCGGCGGTACGGGAAACATTGGCATGTCGGTGGTGAGTACGCTGCCTTAAAGAGGCTATGAGGTAACGCTTTGCGGGCACGGCCTTGGCAGGCCGGTTTGCGGCTTCATCCAGCTTATAACTGGCTGGTCAACAGGATACGGTCGATGAAAAGTGAACTGGCTGATACCTTAACAATACTGGATGCATGAGAATTAAGGAGGCTTACGTATGACAGCGGATAAACTGGTGGCACTGGTGGGTGCAGGCGGAAAAATGGGCAGGCGCATTGTACCGAATCTGATCAAGTTCGGGTATCGCTTCCTCTGCTGCGAGAAGGACGAGGCGGGCATCGCGACCCTAAAGGCCCAGGGCCTTGCGGCCCTATCTTCCGAAGAGGCCGTTCAAAAGGCGGATCTGGTGGTCTTTGCGCTGCCCGACGCGGCGCTGCCTGCGCTGTCCAGGCGGCTGGTCCCCTTCATGAAGCCCGGCGCCACGGTTATTACCCTGGATCCCGCCGCCGCCCATGCCGGGCAGCTGTATACAAGGGAGGATTGCACCTTTGTGGTGACCCATCCCTGCCATCCGCCCCTTTTTGGGGACAGGGACACGCCGGAAGAGAAAGCCGATCTGTTTGGCGGCACGGCGGCAGCCCAGGATATCGTCATCGCGCTGATGCAAGGCAGTGAGGAGGCCTTCCAGGAGGTGCAGCAGCTTTGCGTACATATGTTCAGCCCCGTCGTCAATTGTCACCGCATCACGGTTGCGCAGATGGCCATTTTGGAGCCGGCAGCGGCGGAGGTGGTGATTGCCCTTTGCGCTACCGTAATGAAGGAGGCAATCGATGAGGCTGTACGCCGGGGCGTGCCGGAGGAGGCGGCCAGGGCTTTCCTGCTGGGGCATATACAAATTCCCCTTGCCATCACCTTAAAAAGCAGCAACCCGTTTTCCGACGCCGCCATGATTGCTGTGGAGTACGGAAGGCAACATGTGCTCAGAGAGGACTGGAAAAAGGTTTTTGAGCCAGAGAGCATACGGGAAGTGCTGGGACAGATGCTTCACTTAACGAAAGCGGGGGCTTGATATGAAAAGGTTGAAAGTGCATGAGGGCGGCCGGTATTTGCAGTGGGAGGACGGGACTCCGTTTTTCTACCTGGGGGATACGGCCTGGGAACTGTTTCACCGCCTTACCAAGGCGGAGATCGAATACTATCTGTCCATACGTGCGGCGCAGGGCTTTAACGTGATTCAGGCGGTTGTCCTGGCGGAGTTTGACGGCTTAAACGAACCCAACGCTTACGGCCGGGTGCCGCTGAAAAAAGCGGAAGGTACGTATGATCCTGCCGACCCGGATGTGGACGAGGGCTATGACTACTGGAAGCATGTGGATTTCGCCGTGGATGCCGCCGCTGAAAAGGGGCTGTTCATTGGCCTCTTGCCTACCTGGGGCAGCAACTTCAATCCCGAGTGGGCCAAGAACCCTTCGATCTTCACGCCTGAAAACGCCCGCGTATACGGAGAGTGGATCGCCAAACGCTATCGGGATAAGTGGAACATCATTTGGATATTGGGCGGTGACAGAGCGCTTCGGACACAGACGCACCGGGACATCATCAAAGCCATGGGCGAAGCTATACGCCGGGTGGATGAAAATCATCTGATCACCTTCCATCCCGTGGGCTGGTCATCCTCAGCTGATTTTGTTCACGGACAGGAGTATATTGACTTTCACACCGTGCAGTCGGGTCATGATACCGGCTGCTATGACAGCTGGCAGCTTGTTCGCCGCACCGGCAAGGCTGAAGCGAAGCCTTTTATGGATTCCGAACCACGTTACGAGGACCATCCCGCCTGCTTCAAGGCTGATTACGGATTTTTGTGGGATGATGCGGATGTGCGTCAAAACGCCTATTGGAATCTGATGGAGGGTGTTTGCGGCCATACCTACGGCAATCACAGCGTATGGCGCTTCAATACGGAACCTCAGCCATACTGGCCCTACCGCTGGCAGGAAGTGATGCATCATGACTGTGCCAGGCAGATGGCGCATCTTATAAAGCTTCGCTTCAGCCGCCCCTATTTTGAACTGCGGGCTGCACCGGAGATTATAACGGATGATCCGGCCAAAATGGCGCACCAGTGCGCGGCACGGGGAGACAAGTATGCTTTCCTGTATTCGCCCTTGGGCCTGCCCATCCGCGCCAATCTTGCGCCTTTGGGCGGCAAGGCGATCAGATCATCCTGGTTTGACCCCAGGACCGGGGAAAGCAAGGTGTTCGCCGTTGTCCCGCCTGCCCAAACGCTGTTCGTGCCGCCAAGCAGCGGCAAGGGCTGCGACTGGATGCTGGTGCTGGACGTGCTGGAGTAGTACAAACTGGGAGGCAGCGCCATGAAAATCGGGATATCCTCCTGGGCTTGCCCCTGGGCCATCGGCGTGGCGGGGTATCCTGCTCCCGAAAGGCCGATGGGAGCGATGGAACTGCTGAAAGCGGCAGTCACATCCGGGGTACAGGTATTGCAGGTGGCCGACAACCTGCCGCTGCATGCGCTGCCCCAGGGAGAACTCCGGGAGTTCGCCCAGGAAGCCCGCCGCAGTGCCATTGCCCTGGAGGTTGGCACCAGAGGCCTTGCGCCGGAGAACCTTACGCGCTATCTGGCAATTGCACGGGAGCTGGGTGCCGGGCTATTGCGCACGCTGCCCCACAATGGTTTGGACCGCCCGGATTTTGAGGAGGCTCTGCGCAGGCTCCGACAAGTCAAGCCGGTGTTTGAAGAAGCCGGAGTTATTTTGGCCATTGAAAATCATGACTATTATCCAAGCATATGGCTTCGTCGTTTGATCGAAGCGGCTGACAGCCCGTATATCGGCGTCTGCCTGGATGCCGTGAACAACCTGGGGCTGGGGGAAAGCTTCCGGGACGTGCTTTGCTCCCTTGGTCCTAAAACGGTGAATTTTCATTGCAAGGATTATACCATTTCCAGAAAACCCACCATGCTTGGCTTTGACGTTGTGGGCGCAGTGGCTGGCGAGGGGATGCTGGACCTTAACCTGGCCCAGAACACACTGCGGGAGGACATTTCCTGGATACTGGAATCCTGGTTGCCGTGGGAGGGTGACCTTTCGTTAACACTTGAAAAGGAAAGGGATTGGCTTGTGCGGGGCGTAAACAACCTGCGGCGAATAGCGCAGGCTTTCCCTTGAAGGGAAGTCTCAGACCATTGACACCCCCGGGAGGCATCGGAGGGTCAAAACCCTCCGATTCTACATCTGAAACCAGCGACATGTGCGGTGGTTTCGGTGGCATTCTGAAAGAATGCCTACCTTGCCCGAGCAAACGGCCGCAAAAACCGCAGGTTTTTGCAGTGTAGTGAGGGAAAAACCTCGACAAAGTGGCGTATGCCACTTTGTCGATACCCAAGTGAGGGGGGCAAACCATGAAAATGGCGTGGAAGCATACGGTTTTTTTACGGCTTGTAATTACCTTCTTGCTGCCAACGTGGCCAATCTGTATTCCGATTTCATATTGCTAATATATCAACAGATACAGAATTTGTAAAGGAGATATATCACCCCCTCGCCATCTGCAGCAAATCGACAACCGTCATAATGCTCTTTTGGCCTTTCAGCGCCCGGTTGATCTCTTCCCGCTCGTGTTCGTAAAAAGCCCGAATGACCTGCCGTTATCCGATTGGCATGTCGAAAAGGACGGATGGCCTGATGCCATGCCTGGTCCAGTAGTAGTACATCATTTCCACCAGGCCATCCGTCTCGATTAGTTTTTTACCTCAGATACCGCGCCTTCTCCAAAGCCGGACAGCTCCTGAATGGCATTGAACAGCTGCGACACCTCGCCGGGCAGCATGAAAGAGCCGTTCAACAGCTCGTCAGGGGTTGCCGCTTCGTACAGGTCAAGCAGCTGCTTGTCCCGCAGGTTGGGGTCCTGGGTACCGTTCAGTACGCACATGACCTGCAGCATGCTATTGAGTACCTCGCTTTCGGGGAAATACTGCGCCAGCGTGAGGCCCAGATATTCGTTCGTTGCATAAACGGCTGCATTGCGTATTCCTGCGATGGTTTGAAAATATGTTCCGTTTTTCTGTTGCCCGGCATTTAGAAGGAACGCAGCACCCATCGCTTTCCGTTCTTCCCCCCTTGCACCGCCCAGAAAGGAAAAATCGCTGGTCGCATTGGTCATCAAAAGCACGCGGTTGCCATCACCAAAGAGCTTCCAGGGGCCAGTTTTCTTTCCTGATCTTGAGATCATCCTCCAGCGCTTTCCTGGACAGCCTGATGGTGACATTACAATAAATAATACGACCACAATGATTATTGCGATGATATACTTTCTATTTTTCACGTTTGGCAAAACTTATCTCCTCCATAAATACCATTTATTGGTTGTTAACATTGAGAGTAAATTACTGTTTGCCTATCGTGATAAATCCGTATCTTTTTTACCCTATAAAGAAAAAACGCGCTATCTTGCTGTCAATAGGTGGGATGCTTTAACCCGAGCAGATATCGATCGGAAACTATATGGGGGTAGAAGTATGACTATTTTAAACTATTTGGAAACTGCAATAACTGAGAATATGCAATTGCCAGAGTTGGTTGACACATTTGAAAAGATGTGTCAAATGCCCATCGATTCAAAAGAAGAAATGCTTTTATATGAAACGGGGACATTTTCGTTTACGGGGAAAGAGTTGTTTTATTTCTCATTGGTAAGGCAATTTCCTTATGAAAGCGATGAGTATTACCAATTGCATTTAGATGTGATGTATACACCCAACAGCAAAAATCAATCGTTTTCTGAATGTATTTGGAACGTAGAAGTTGATGGTGACCTGCCTCCCGAGAACTGAACCAGCTGCAAAGTGAGTCAGTCCATGATTGGGTGTCCCCCAAAGAAGAGTCCAGATCGAAAGAGAAAAAGTGATACCAAAAACATCAAAAACCAAGGGGATTCAAGCCTCTCCGGGCGCATAAAAAGGTGTTAATCCAGTCTCATTAAAAAAGCACAACCTGGCTTATCTGGGGTCATTTTCAGATTCTCTGAGCCGGAGGCTTATTGCCGCCACCGCCAAAGGCGGCTTGCCTTGGCAAATCGGCAGGGAAAATGCTACAATTGCTGAGATGACGGACAAAAGGGTCATTTCCGAGTTCTCCTCACCGTCGGCAGCTTGAAAATAGCATTTACTCTGCCGTTTTGTCAAGGCTGGCGGCACTGCCTATACATATTAGCCGGAGGAAGCATCTGTAAGGCAATGCTTTGTTGCATATTCCGCAGGCGATAGATAATCCAAGGCGCTGTGCGGACGGAAGTCATTATAGTCCTTCCGCCATCGTTCCAGCTTTTCACGTGCATCCTCCAAAGACATGAACCAATTGGTATTCAGGCATTCATCCCGCAAACTGCCATTGAATGATTCGATATGCGGGTTATCCGTAGGCGTCCCCGGCCGAGAATAGTCGAGCTTTACATGGTTGAAATAGGCCCACGCATCCAATGCCCTGGAGATAAACTCCGGGCCATTGTCCACCTTGATCCTGGCAGGAAGACCTCTGGTTTGCTTCAGCAGCTCCAGCACCTCTGTGACTTTTTCCCCTTTGATTGCCTTGTCGGCATAGGTGTCCAGACACTCCCGGCTGAACACATCTACAACCGTCAAAATTCTGAACCGTTTCCCGTTAAACAACTGATCCTGCACAAAATCCATCGCCCAGCATTGGTTGACGGTTTGCGCGCTGCTTTTGTCTGGCACCCTGCTCTGGCTGATCCTTTTCCGCTTCGTCTTCCCCCGCAGGTTCAGCCCTTCCTGCTTATAGAGCCTATACACTCTCTTTACGTTGATGGCCCAACCTTCCCGTCGCAAGACCACATGGATCCGCCGGTATCCATACCGTATCCTGACGGAGGCGATCTCTTTGATCCTCATTCGCAAAAAGGCCTGCTCATCCCGAGTCGGCTGCCTCCGAAAGACCGCACGGTTTACCTTGAGCACCCGACAAGATCTCCGCTCACTGATCTTGAAATGTTCTTCAAGATAGATGATAGCTTCTTTCCTGTCAGCAGGCCTCACCATTTTTTTGACAGAACATCCTGAAGCATAACCTTATCAAGACTCAGTTCCGCTACCAGCTTTTTTAGCTTGGCATTCTCTTCTTCCAGTTGCTTCAGCCGCTTGATATCGCTGGGTAGCATTTGAGCATATTTCGTTTTCCACCGGTAATATGTCTGCTCTGCTATACCGAGCTTCCGACATACCTCCTGCACCGATGTGCCCATTTCCACTTGCTTTAGGGCAAATGCAATCTGTTCCTCTGTGTATCGGTTCTTCTTCATTCTTCTCCACTCCGTTCTTTCCCTTATTCTATCATTTCTCTCATCCGGAGTGGACTACTCTTTTCGGGAGCAGGTCATCCGACCCTGTACCGAAAGGAAACGCTGCTGATCACCGGCATCACCTGGACGCAGAACGATATCACCGAAATGCCCGCCGAGGTCACTGAGGTCCCGGCCATGATCTACATCATGAACCAGGGGCATCCGGCTCCGCCCAGCGTGGGCTACCTGGACACCATCGAGCGGGGCTACAGGGCCGTGGGCTTCCATGTGCGGGACCTGGCGGAGGCGGTCCGGCGGACGATGCGGCGGAAAAAAACAGGGATAAAAGTTAAGCCAAACGGAACCACAATGGCTCGGAAATATTTGTGGCACATTATGCAGTAGCGTTTTTCCTGGCGAACAAGTGTTTTAGTCTTTTGGAAAACATGACCCTGACCAGAGTCCCTTTCCCAAGCGTATCATGGACCCTTTGAGGCATAACAAAGAGCAGAACGATTCTTAATCCGATAAAACTGAATAAGGAAGCAACCTTTAAGCCACCTGGCCGTTTGCCGGGCGGCCTTTTTATCTATTCGTTGTGTGACACACCAAATTCAGATTCCTCAAAGATTGATGTGCAATATTCGTTAAGTGCATATACCAATTCTTGCAAAAACCGCCCATTCCAGGCTAAGGTCATAAACTCATAATCATATCTACAAGCTGTGAATGCCTTACCGATATGTTTCAAGTTTTTATCAAATTGATCTCTTGGAATATTACCGCAAGGGTGCTTGTCTTTTATAGCATTTCGAACATCTTCACCAAGCAATGAAAATAATCTAGTAAGATCATGCATACTTTTGATTCCAAATTTCTGGCGTAATAAAAGACTTTTCATAAAGAGTTCGCATGCAAATGAGATAATAGAAAAATATTGGTACAAATACTTGGTGCCATAATCTCTTTCAACCGTTTTAGAAATCATAAAGTAACCTTTTGCACGTTCATATACACAAGTTGCCAAAATCAAATATTCTTGTTCGCTTACCAACACTTTCTTTTCGTTATCATCCATTTGACAAGTAGCCATAATTACCTCATCGTCTACTTTTTATCGGGAAAGATTTTCATTATATCACTTAATAGTTGTAGGTTTTCTTCAATTATAATACATAAGTGTTCTCTTACTCTTGTTACTTCTTGATATAGTAATTGAGTATATATGTAGTTTGGGTTTGGATGCCTTATTGCATTAAGTTTGCCATCTTGATAGAAAAAATCCTTGTTAATTACAACTAGTACATAATCAAATTCAAGGCCGATAACATGATGCGAATTGATGGTTTGTGGCAGACTATCAGCTTCCATTATTATAAGATGAGGGGGTGTGATTAATATAGTAGTATCCCATTGATGTGTATTGATTGATCATAAATTGTGTTATTTCTCTTCTGGATGAGTAAAGAATTTTGACATTTACATAATCAAAGTTATGGTTAATTTTACTCTGGTCAAATAACCCTAATATAAAAGCCGCAATTTCTCTATTTGTCCTGATTTTTTTCGACAATGTAAAGTTTACTATTTGGTTGCGTCCCTTAATTTTGCTTACTGTATCACGTCTTAATTCGGCGAAAGATAGGATTTGCCCCGAATCGAAAGAGACAATTACTGCAATATCAGACTCATCTAAAGCATTAAGCATCTTTTCATATCCCTTTTCATGTATTCGATGAAATTCATCAAACAAAAGGACATCATATGCATTTGGAATAATGGAATACATTTGAAAATCCTTGGCACTAATAATTCGCAATCCGGGAATATGTTTATTTAAATAAATATGGCCATCAGATAGGATGCCACAATGAACAATGCAACACTTCTTGTATTGGCATAGTGTTTTTGCAATATCATATAAAAGCAATGTCTTTCCTGTACCCGGATTACCCTCAATTGCAATTAGTTTTGAGGATTTATCTCTAATTACCCCTAAAATCGAGCGCTTAAATTCTTCTTGTTGCTGAGTCAAAAAGTATTCTCCACGAATAAATTTATTGGGGGTATTGAGCGGAGATACTAAATATTCAGAAGCATGAAAAATGCTATCTATATTATCAACCATGCCTGAACCTATATTTTTGATAGTTGCAACCACAGTATTCACTTCGATATGGGCTAGTTGTTGACCGTCTATTAATTGATAAAAGTATCCTGTTTCTTGAACATAAGTAAATAAGCACTGAGCACATGATAAATGGTTTAAATAATACGAATTTTTCACCAATTGAACTCGAATCTGTTCCTCTGGAACTGATTCACTTTTAATTTCAATATTGAGAACAGTGTGTTCTCCAAATTTTAGTAAATCAAATTCTGCACCAATCTGTGGGATGGTGTACTGAAAATAGAAACCTTCGAAATCTCATACTGTTGCACCGTAACTTGCCAAAATAGATACTAGAGAGGTCAAAGACATTTTTTCATGAGGACGAATTTTGCATGCTCGTGTGCGCCTTGAAATAACCTCATCATATCTTAAAAAAGTTTCGTAATCATCAACCTGGGAGAGCCATAAGATGTTTATAGATTGCATGTTATGACCTCGGTTGTCTGGCTTGTTCTATTAGAACAGCCTATTGTGTACTTTTGCATATCAATTTATCAAAAACCTACATTATTTTACATCTATGGAATATAATCTGTCAACGTTTTATCAAGAGTGCACCTACTTGGACGCCGTTGAGCGTGGCTACCGGGCTGTTGGACTTCATAAGTGGTATCTGGCTAAGGGCAACTGGTGTCACTTTTGGAATATTGCATTGTGTCTGTAATAAGTGATACAATAGCAATAAAAGTAAAGGAGAGAAAAAAATGGATACAATGTTTACTGGCAATGCTCGTTTGCAAATGCTTGGTTACGACATCATACACACGATATCAGTGGGAAAAAAAGAAGATGTTGATGAATTAATTAAATACATGCAAGATGGCAAGGTAATCAGATACTTGATGGAAAAGTATAAAGAAGAATTTTTCATTATAAATGAACAGTGCCCATATGGTATTGATGATTGGGAGAAGTTATTTCAAGAATACTCTTACATTGAAAGGCATCATGATGTGATTCGGAAAATGGGAATTCTTCATGAAGATGAGGGACTATTAATGTTGTTATCAATTATCCTTGATTTAGTTTCAACAAAGTGAATTAAAGCCCTAAAAAAGAAATCGTGGTATTGCGATGGAGTATGGTGTGGCGGTCATGAAATCCGCACCCATGGAAAAGTAAACGGTGTATTAAGTGGTGTATTTGTATAAATCAAAAGCCCGGAGAACGTTGATTCTCCGAGCTTTTCTCATGGTCTGGGTGAGAGGATTTGAACCTCCGGCCTCTTGAACCCCATTCAAGCACGCTACCAAACTGCGCCACACCCAGAAATCTTTTCGCGGACTTACGCCGTGCGAACAAAAGCTATTATACTGAAAGGCGGGGATGTTGTCAAGGTTTTTTTGTGTGGTAAACAGGGTACACTTTCATAAAATTTTTCAGAAAATTTCCGGGCATCTTCTCCCGTTATGTAACCGGAAGAGTGATGGATAGCAGGAAAGTATATTCCACATCGGTGCCGGACAGAACGGTTTTGGATTGAAAACATACAATGGAGCGAGACCCCTTCCATAGAAAAACCGTGCTTTGCCAAAGGCAAAGTTCCTGGAGGTTTTAGCCATGGTGAACCGTCAATGTAACTGCTCTTCGTGCAGGCCGCATAAGCAGCCTGAACGCAGTCAACCTTGTGCCCCCGAGTGGCAGCCAATGGACAATTGTGCACAATGTCCACCGCCATGCCCGCCGCCGTGCCCTCCGCCATGCCCCCCGCCGTGCCCCCCGC
>JAEZLW010000117.1 GCA_023415145.1 Bacillota bacterium
CCCAACGCCATCATCCAGGAGCAGAGCCTGGGCATCCACTACAACCGTGGCAATGATCTCATGGATTATTTGAAGGATGCGTCGGTGTTCCGCTACGCGGGCGGCGCGGTGTCCCTGCCCACGGCCCCCGGCCTTGGCATTGAGGTGGATGAAAACAAGGTGCGGGAGATGGACAAAACCGGCCACGACTGGAAGAATATAGTGTGGCGCAACGGTGATGGCACCATCGCCGAATGGTAGGCAAGCTATGGCCGAAGGTGCCTGGAGGGTGAGCGTATTGTGAGCAGTTGTGTTTTGTTGATTGACGGGGGCACCACCAATACCCGCTTCACCTTGATGAACGGGGAAACGGTTCTTGAAAGGACCGAGCGGAAGATCGGCGCGGCGGATAAACAGCCGGGCAGCCAAAATGAAATGCTCCTTCAGGCGGTGGCATCGGCGATTCGGGCTTTGCAGGAAACGTATCAACTGCAAATAGAAGGCATCTATCTGTCCGGCATGATCACCTCCGCCAACGGACTGATGGAAATCCCCCATATGAAGGCTCCAGCCGGTTTGCGGGATCTGGCGGGGGCCGTGCATACCTGCCACATCGATTCGGTCTGCCCGGCTCCGTTTCATTTCGTGCCGGGCATCCGGTTTGCTATAGAAACCGCCGGAGAAGATGACATGCTCAGGGGCGAAGAAGCAGAAGTGTTCGGGGCGGTTTCCAAGGAAGATGAGGACCGCTCCATCCTGTTTCTTCACTTCGGCTCCCACAACAAGCTGATCCGTTATCATGAGAGAAAAATCGTCCGGGCCGTGACCACCATGAGCGGCGAAATGTTGTGGGCGCTTTCTCAAAGTACCATCCTGAAAAGCTCGCTGTGCGGCCTTGCGGAGTTCACGCTGTCAAATGACGATGTGCTGGCAGGCTTTCGGGCAGCATCGGCAAACGGCCTTACACGCGCACTGTTTGAGACCAGAATCCTTGACGTTCTTCACAAGGCAGGCCGGGAGAGGGCATTGTCGTTTTTGTACGGCGCGCTGATTCATTCGGACATGCAGGCCTTTTCACCCTTGTTCCGCGAGCCATGGGACCAGGTGGTGCTTTATGGCCGCGACAGGTTTATGGATGTGTTTTGCATATGCGCGGATGCCACTTCAAAGCACATGATTGACACTCACAAAATACGACGCATCAGCTTTGACGACAGCCAATGGCTGAGTGTTTTGGGCATGCAAAAGATACGCAAGGCCAGAGAGGAATTGTAATATGACACACACAACGCCTGAGGCGGCATTTCTTGAGACGGGCATCATTGCCATCCTCCGGGGCATCGAGGGCAAAAACCTCATCAAAATGACGGATGCCCTTTTTGAGGGCGGTATCCGCCTGGCGGAGGTGACGCTGAATACCTCCGGCGCTTTGGATGGAATCCGGGAGCTTCGAACACGCTTTGACGGGAAAATGTTCATTGGTGCGGGCACGGTAACCGATGCGGAAAAGGCCCGGGCGGCTATCGCTGCCGGGGCTCAGTTTGTGGTGACGCCCAACGTGGACCCTGAGGTCATTCATATATGCCTATCGAATAATGTGTTTGTCACCCCCGGTGCTTTCACCCCCACGGAAATCGTAAACGCCATGCGCCTGGGCTTACGGTATGTGAAGCTGTTCCCGGTAAGGGCGCTGGGGCCCGGGTACATCAAGGATGTACTGGCTCCGCTTGGCGACGCGCGGCTGATTGCCGTGGGCGGCGTGGATGCCAGGAACATCGGCGATTATGTAAAAGCAGGCGCGGTAGGCGCTGGCGTAGGCGGAAGCCTGTGCCATCTGCCGGCCAATGGCGATTTTTCCCTGATCAAAGATGAGGCCCGGGCGCTTCTACAGGCTTTTAAGCAGGCAAAAGGAATGGCAGGTTTTTAAGGGACCCATTTGACAGTCGCAGGCTGCGTCAGTAAAACGTTGTCCCCCACAAATCGTACCTGGATCTGCGCGTCCACGGGAATGTTCTGCAGCAGCAAGGAAAACGCGCCGTCCTGATTTTCACCTGCAATTCCCAATTGACTCGCAAGCTTCGTCTCCCATATGGGAAAGGCATCGTAGAATGTGCTGCTGCCGGACGCCGTAACCGATACGGAGCATTCCATGATCCGGTCCGCAGAAGAGCCGGCATAGCCAAAGACCCGGACACCGTCGTTTGTGGGATGCGCATAAGCGGTCAGCTTTGCCGTGCCGCCTTCCCTATCCCACGCGCCGCAGGTTTCGGCCATCATCACTGGCGCACCGGTCAAAAGCTCCGGAAGCCGCCTTTCCACCATTTCCAGTACCACCGCGTCCACGTTCACAAGGTCCATGAAGGGCAGCGGCATCTGCCGCTTGTATTGCACGTTTGAAAAAGCGTTGGACAGATAGGGAATCAGCGCATTGCTGAACGAATCGCGCAGCACCAATAGGTTCAAATCTGTCTTTCCGCCCGCGGTGATGATGCTCATGTCCTCCAGGGAGCGCATCCGGCCTTTGACCGAAAATTCCTGCCCCATATCTTCATAATAATACTGTTCTTCCCTGGGTGTATTGGCAGGGTAGATCATCTGGCTCAAATCCCCTGTCCAATCCCGGCGCACTGTCCCCGGATCAGAAAGGTCAGGCAAATCAATGCTTGTCTTCGTCACCTTAGCAAGCGTGGAAAGCAGTGCATGCGCCGAAAGGCGCGCGCCAAAATGGTTCCAATGTGTGTCTGTTTTGTGGTACAGCAAACGATCCTGCCGGGCCTGACCTGTCAAAAGCGACGTCAGGTCCACAAATTGCGCGCCTTGCAAGACCTGCAACCGCTGGGCGTTGCCAGGTCCATTGCGCCGGGGATAGCCCGGCGGCATATATGCCGGGTATACCGTGCTTTTGTTGGGCGCAATCGCCACAATCAGAGGAATGCCTTTTTTCGCAAGGGCATTGTTAAGCCCCCGCATCACCGCGCTTACCCTGTACAGGTCGTTTTGCGTGAACGCACTTTCGCCTGTGTAGTCTTTAAGCGTCTCCTGAAAATACATCCAGCCATCCGACCCGATGATCACCTGCTTGTCAGGCGACGTTTGTATGCCCGCAAGCGCCCGGCTGCGTATAGTGACCAGTTCATCGCGCCATGCGATATGATCTTTCAGCCAATCTTCAAACGCCTTGGGAAAAGACAGGTTCAGCCTGTTACCGATGATCGGTTGGGGAAATTCCGCCAGCGACCGCTTTTGCCTTGTTCCGTCGCTAGCGTAAAAGGGCATGGCGATTGCACAGGCCGTGCTGATGACAAGAAAAAGAACGCAGTAAGTGATTTTGAGAAAACGCCTTTTCATGCTCCCCTCCTCCTAAAACCTGAAATAGATGAACGGGTTGTGGGATGAAGCGGTAAGGGAAGCAATGCATGCGAAAAAAAGCGTAAGTGTCACGGCATAAGAGCCGCTTTTTAACAAAGCGCCTAAGCATGGACGCTGCGCCAGACGTTTTTCAGCCATTTTGATGAAGGGTACGGAGCCTATCACCGCCGCCGCAAAAACGATCAGGGCATGCGGCGTCATCAGCCTTGCCATCAGGGTTTGCTGGGCAAGGGTGACATGCCAACCTGAAAACATGCTCGAAAGCACATCCATCGCCTGCGCAAAGGACCCGGCGCGGAAAAACACAAACAGGCTGACAGCAGCCATCAAAACATACAATCGGCCCAGCCACCGAAGGCGCGGCTTCAATTTGTCCACCGGCAGTATCCCATATGTCTCCAAAAGGAGCAAAAGCCCATGCCCCAGACCCCAGACAACAAACGTCCATTGTGCGCCGTGCCATAATCCCGTGAGGAAAAATACCAGCAGCCGGTTCAAGCCCGTGCGCCATTTCCCTTTTCTGTTGCCGCCCAGGGGAATGTATACGTATTCTTTAAACCAGGTGGAAAGGCTGATGTGCCATCTTTGCCAGAAAACGCGGATGGAGGAGGCTGTATACGGGTGCCTAAAATTTTCCAGGAAGGTAAAGCCCAGCATGTGGCCCATACCGATGGCCATGTCGGAATAACCGGAAAAGTCAAAGTAAATTTGCGCCGCGTAAGCGATCGCACCCATCCAGGCCAGCGGTGCATTGAGCCCGCCCAGCGGCACGGCGTACACCTCATCGGCGATCACGGCCAGTACGTTGGCGATTAACAGCTTTTTGGAAAGGCCCACAATGAACCGGCGAATTCCCCTGGCCGCCTGATCAAGATTCACCCTGCGGTCATGAAGGGCAGCTTGGATATCATGGTAATTGACGATGGGTCCGGCGATGAGCTGCGGAAAAAGGGAGATGTAGAGCAAAAGCTTCGCAAAGCTTTTCTGTGGCGGGTTGACGCCCCGATAGACGTCTATGGAATAGCTCATGGCCTGGAAGGTAAAAAACGATATCCCGATGGGCAGCGCAATGCCGGTGGGCGGAATGCTTGTATCAAGCAGGGTGTTGATGGTGCCGATCAAGAAATCGGCATACTTATACAGGCACAATACGCCGATGTTCAGCACAACGGTGATCAACAAAAGCGCTTTGCGCCATTTTACCCTAGAAAAGCCGAGGGACAACAGATAGTTGACAAGGGCGCAGGCGATCAAAAGCAACAGATAAACGGGTTCGCCCCAGGCGTATGCCAGCAAACTGACAATCAGCAAAAAATAGTTGCTGATGCGGCAGGGCAGCCACAGGTTGGCTATGAAGACTGCCGGCAGAAACAAAAAGACAAACAAAACCGAACTGAAAACCATGCAGCCCTTTCACCTCCGCGTGCGCAAAAACCGCCTTGTCAGGGCGCTGCCGGCTCTGTAACGTTGGTGGGATAATAGATATCGATGCTGACAATGATGTCATCCACGATTTCAAACATGATGCAGGGGCTGACATAGTCACCCTCAATTCCGGATACGGAATAGGTGAGGATTTTATCCCCTTCCCAGTAGCACCGGTCACCGTAGGCCGTTTTCAGCGAAGCCAGTGTGTCACCAACGCGGATTCCTCGGGAGGTGGCATACATACTGTCCGTGATCAAAAGCTCAAACCAGATGTCCTGCCGGCCCACAGGGTTCGTGAAAATGGACAGGCCTTCATAAGCAAATTCCTTGTCTTCGCCCACGAATACGCAACTGGGTGCCGCATTCAGTGCGGCGGGTTCGCCCAGGGCTTGATAAAGCGGATGGATATCGGACAATATTTCATACCACGTATCATTGAAAAGCAACCCCATATCCTTCTCAACAGACATGCTTTCTCCGGGGGATGGCGGGATGAAAGCCACGGGTTCTTCCGCCAAAGCATATCCGGCAGCCGTAAGCAGCAGCAAAAGGGCCAGCAACAATGGGATATATTTTTTCATATGCATCATTCCTTTACAGCATCGTACTCAGGTTTGTGCGGATGGAACCGGTGTCGCCTCGGGTTCGGGTGTTGGTTCAGGCTCCGGCGTAGGTATTGGTTCCGGAGTAGGTGTTGGTTCCGGAGTTGGCGTCGGTTCCGCGGGCGTGGGCGTTGGTTCCGGAGAGGGTGTCGGGTCACCTGACGGCGTAGGCTCCAAAGTGGGCGACGGTTCCGGTGACATCGTTTCCGTTGGCGCTGGCGTAGGTGTTGCGGGATTTGTGACGGTAACGGTAAGGGTGCGGTAGATGCCGTTCACATCATTGGCGGTCACCCTGATTTTGACGGTGCCTTCACTCTTTGCCGTAATGGTGCCGCCGGTGCTGACGGATGCGATGTCGGAATTATCGGAGGAATACTTGAAGCCTTCTGTGGTATTGTCGCTGGGCTTAATGTTCGATACGGTGATTTTCAGCGTTTCGCCAGAAAACATATTGACCGTTGAACTGCCCAGGGAAAAACCGGTGATGGGGATCTCGGGCGATGCGCCGGGATCGGTGGGATCATACGTCTGGGAGCTGTCGATTCGCGCAGGGTGCGATACCTCGTACTTGGAATCGTTGGCAATGATGATCTTTGTGCCCACCGGGCAATTGTAATAGACCCATGCCGCGGCCGAGCAGGTGGTGCGCAGGCAGCCCGCGGAGCTGGAAGTGCCGATTTCGTTATAGCTGCCCGGCAGCATTTTGTTGGAGTCTTTCGCGCTGTACAATGGCCCGTGGATATACAATCCGCCGGAATGCCTGCTTGCATATGGGGAGTAGGCGTTGCCGTTCCAGGAGTGCCAGCGCTCCTTTGATTCAATGGTATAAGTGCCGGCCCGTGTTTGGCCGGCCTTGCCGATTCCTGTGGAGAATTTTCGGACAACCCTGGTATATTCATTGTCGGAGTCAAGCCCCAGGATGGCGATGGTGTAGCTTTCCTTGGACACATAAATCAAGTAAGGATTGGAAGGCACAGGTCTAGGCGTGGGCGTTGGGCGGATGGTTGGCGTGGCAGTGGCCGGCCGGGGCGTTTTTGTGGGCGATGCGGGCTTGTCCTGCGTGCCGGGTGCCTTCGTTGGCTTTCTGGTTGGCCTTGGCGTTGCAGTTTCTTGTGCGTTTGCCGCCGCTTCGGGCACAAGCGACAAGAAGGTTCCGCTATCCGATTTCTTTAGCGCTACAGCCGTTCCAAATATTTCGTTGACCAATTCTAATAGCTTTTCCATGTCGTTTTGCGGATCGCCATCCCCGTCAAAGGTAGCGGTACACGCATTTTTCAATTGAAGCCACAATTCGTTTGTTTCACTCTTAAGCATGGCGTCCTTCATGGTGTCAAGGTAAGGAGCGGCTGCTTCCCGGCTTTCGTGTGCGAAGGACTGGTACAGGAAGGTGCTGGCAAGCGTTAGCCGGGCGGATGCTTCGTCTACCAGTACTTCGCCGCCCGGCAAGCTCACAACGGTGATGGCGAAGCCCTCATCACCCGGCAGAAACGTGTCATCTAGCGTCAGGCCAAACACCTGAAGGGCGCTTCGCATGGCGGAAGGAAGGGAGGTGCTTTGCTCGAATACAGGTGCAGCTTTGCCTTCCTGAACCGCCGCCAAAAAAGTGCCATGGAGCCTTTCAGCCTGCCCGTCGCTTGTATCCATTTCGTTCAAACAACGCAAAAAGGCGAGCTCATACGACGTTAACGAATGAAAAAACGCGGCTTCCCCAAGGCTCAGTGTTTCACCGATCTCCACTTTTGCCAGAAACGTCTGCGCTGCGCTCCAAGTGCGGACCGGCAGATTTTCGTCACGTGTGGACAGATAAGCAAAAAAAGCATCAAAGATGGTACTCTCTTTTCCCTTGGATTTGTTTTCTTCGGAAAAGAGATCCTCCGCAGCAGTACCGGTACCCGCTTCCGAAAGAACGGAGGCCGGAAAAAGAGAGAAGAGCAAGGTTATGGCCATCATCAAAGGCACAATGTATCGCAACACAAACTTCATCATTTGGCCTCATTTCAAGGTTTTTTTCATTATATCACACTCATTTTCTTAATACATTTGTAATGTTTGGCAGCAATCCATTGTTTCCGAATGTATCAAAAAACGACCTGGGAGCCAAGCTCCCAGGTCAATTCCCACATAAAAAGCAGTTTGACTCATTAGAAAAGGCCTGTCACGGTTTGCGGGAAGCGGACATGGCCCTTTTGCAAATACGGGCGGAGTGTAATGTATGATCGCCTAGCATCTGACGCTTTTGCGCTTGAAGCCCAGCTTTCCCTTGTCCGCCATTTTTTGAATTTCCTCCGCCGCCGAAGGGACAGCACATTGGGTTTTGCCCCTTGACAGCTTCACCGTTCCGATGGCGTTGGCAACGGACAGCGCTTTTTCATGAAGCGGAAGATAGGAAACGCCAACGGTTATAACAAAACTGTTCATGGCATACTGGACCTGGCCGGGGCTTTCATGTATCGTATGCTTCACTGTATCCAGCATAGCGCTCAGTTTGTCCACAAAAAACTCATCATCCCTGCGGTTGCCCAGCAGCCAGCAATAGCAGCTATACCCTGCAGACATATACAGTTCCTTGCCTGTTGCGATCCATTTGTCGGAAACAGATTGCGCAATATCCGATTCCGCAAGCGTTACGGCCACGATGTAATCCGAAATCATGTAAAAGTAGGCGTTTTCCATCCATCTGTCAAAATCAGTTTCGGTCATGGCCTTGGGGTCGGCGATCATGCCAGCCAGGTACATGGCGTCATAATTACCGGTTGCATAAAGCGCTTCCGCCAGCGCCTGGTTAATCCTGATTTTTTTGAAGATTGGCTTCATAGCGCCTGTAGCAACGCCAAACAAAGGCTCGCGGGCGCCATGCTGCATGTAAATTTTCTTGTTCCGCTCCGAGCCCAAGGCTTCAAGCTCCTGCAACACTGTTTGAACATCCATGGAAATCTCCTTTCAGGCAATCATGAATCATGTCACTGCGAACCTTCATGCAGTATACGAATGAAAGCAGGTGATACCGGCCGGGGTATCAGCTTTGAGTTTCCCGGCGGTTATTGTCTTCCATATATCCTGTCATACAGCGCAAGGACATCTTTTCTGTATGGCATGGCGGGCGCCGTCCCTTTTTTCGTGACGGCAAGCGCACCGGTAACATTGCCATATCGAGCAGCCTCAAAAATATCCTTTCCTTCCGCCAGCGCCATCACAAACCCGCCGTTGAACGCATCCCCCGCACCGGTGGTATCAACTACATCCACCTGGATCCTGTCGATGATTTCTTCCCTTTTCCCATCCGTTACATAGGCACCGCGGCTGCCCATGGTGATGACAACACCCTTTACGCCTTTTTGAAGGAAGACATTGGCCGCCTTGCGCGCATCTTCGTAGTTTACAACATTCACACCGGTAAGTGCGCTGGCTTCCGATTCGTTGGGCGTAACAATGTCAACCTTTTCAAAAAGCGCATCCGGCAGGGCCTGGGCAGGCGCAGTGTTCAATATCACCATTGTGTTGCTTTCATGCGCAATATGTACGACCTTCTCAAGCGCATCCAGGTTGATCTCAAGCTGGAGCAGCAGAAAGTCTGCGCTCCGTATCTTGTCCTCAGCCTTTTTGATATCATCGTCTGTTATGTTCCCGCATGCGCCGCTGACAACCAGAATCATATTCTGGTTCTCTTTTTCATCGACCATGATCAGCGCGGTTCCGGTTTCTTTTTCATCGTCTTCAAAAATGAAGCCGGTGTTCATGCCCTCGCTTGCGTAAAATTTCTTTGCTACACTCCCAAACACATCCTTGCCAACCTTGGTGACGAGTGTAACATCAGCGCCGGCACGGTGCGCTGCGACTGCCTGGTTAGAGCCTTTCCCGCCGGGGCCCAGCACAAAAGAGCTGCCAATCACGGTCTCGCCCGGTATGGGGAATTTTTGCGTCCTACTTGTCAAATCTACAACAAAGCTCCCAAATACCATAATTTTCTTTGCCATCTTTCATTTCCCACCTTCATACAACGCTATCAACAAACGCGAAAACCCATGCCTGTTGGTAGTTTGCCCCTTCGGCACATCCAATAGCCGCATTGCCTTTCCGGTTTTCCATTATGGTGATCATATAATAATTTATCCATTTTTTCAAGGTTCGACACAGTTCGGTTTCTGCACACTCCGTGAATCAAACCAAATGTGGTATGATAGCAATGGACAATGAAGCAGGAGGTTACCGGAATGGATAAAAATCAAATGAATGAAAAGATTTTAGCCGGAAGAGAATTCATGAAAGGCAGGTGGAGCGATGAGGAGATTGTATCGGACCAGATGCTGAAAAAGCCTCAGCCGCCGCTCGTTAAAGAGCATATGGGCGGTGAGTGCGTCATCCTCCCACGTGATTTTAACAGCCTGCCGCTAGACAGCAATATCCTTCAGGTGCTTTCAAAACGCAAAAGCAGCCGGGTCTATACGGATGAACCTGTAACCCTTTTGGAGCTTTCTTTTCTCCTGTGGGCCCAGCAGGGCATCAGGGGGTTGCGTGGAAAGAAGTACGCCACCTTGCGCACCGTTGCTTGCGGCGGAGCACGCCATGAGTTTGAATGTTACCTGGCTGTTATAAATGTGACAGGCTTGAAGGAAGGGCTCTATCATTACCTGCCCATGACCCATGAGATTGAATTTATATCCAATTCGTCGATGCTTGCAGATAGCGTCAGTTCTGCCCTCGCCAATCAAACCTGGTGCGGAAAATCAAACGTTGTGTTTTTTTACAGCGTGGTGCCTTACCGGGCTGAATGGCGATATGGCGCCAGCGCACACCGGGTTGCGCTGATTGATGCAGGGCATATCACACAGAACCTATACATCGCCTGCTCTGCATTGAATCTTGGTACCTGTGCTATCGCTGCACTAGATACGGATGCCTGCAATAGCCTGTTTGGTTTGGATGGACAGGAGGAATACATTTTCTACGCAGCTACACTCGGGAACATATCAGAAAGCAACAAGGAGAAAGAAGATGGATTCTATTCCTTTTTAACGGAGGATGAGCAATAGCGTATTGGCCTGTACCGGAATATACAGGCCATTGCGATAGAAATGGTTGAACCTGCGCAAAAAGTGATGGCGCTGACACGGCTGCTTCCGGTGGAGCAGCTCATTGGTTCAGCTCATATATTTGTTCCTTCTGCTCATTGCTCAGCGCCTTTTCCATGGCGAAGGCGATGAGCAAAATGCCAACGATGCTCAAGGCCAGCCTGGTCAGCGTAAAGGTAAAACCAAGACTCGCCGCTTCAAAGGTTAGCATGGGGATTTTGGTGGTCGACCATGCGCCGATGAAAATGAATACGTTCAGCAGGCTGCTCCCCTTTTTCATCATGACGCCCGCTACCGGAAACGCGGCATACAAAGGGCCGGCGGCGGCAGAGCCAAGGGCGAATGCAATCAGAACTCCCTTTATACCGGATCCTTTACCGGTATATTTCATCATGGTAGCCCTGTCTACCCATACATCCAAGAGGCCCAGCAATACGAAGATCGGGGGGATGACGGAGATCATCTCCACAAAGTTTTGCAGGGTCATCGTTGCGGATTTTTGACCGATATCCGGCATAAGAAGGCCAATGGCCACATTGGCAAGAAGTAAAAGCAAAAACAGCCTGTACCGCTTCAAAAAAGCTTTCATCACAACACCACTCCAATCACAAACGCGGCAATCAATGAAAATGCAAGAGCCCCCGCATTTCGAAGAATGGCCGCCCGTTTCCCAAACGTTTTGATTTCCAGTGGCAGCGTCACGACGCCAACCATCATCAGTGTGGAAACGAATGCCGCAATTTGCATGTATCCTGCCCCGTTTTTCAAAAGGGCTGCCGCCAAGGGAAATGCAACGAAGCCCGGTATCAGCGTGATGGATCCGACAATGGCCGCAGCCAGCACGCCCAGGATACCGGAGTTTGTTCCAAGAAGGTTCGTGATTGTTTCCGGGCTTAATATGGCCAGCGCAAGGCCGATGATGATCAAAATGGAAAGAAACTGGGGAAGAATGTTCTCAACTGCTTTCCATGCCTTTTTGATTGCCATTTTGGTCTTGCCGCGGTCCTTGAAAAACGATATGGCAAGGCCTGTACAGGCAAGGCCGTATAGAATATAGGTAAACATTGCTGTTCTTAATCCTCCTTCGCTCCGCCGCTCACAGTTTCATACGGCCAGTCAATGATACCGCCAAAATCATATACCCTGGTGTAGCCCATATCCAGAAGCTGCTTCGCGGCCTGGGCGCTTCTGTTCCCGCTTCTGCAATACACAAGGATGATAGCGTCTTTGTCGCCAAGCTGCTCTGATGCCTTGTCCTGTATCTCGGTCACCGGCAAAAGCATCGCTCCTTTGATATGTGCCGGCTCAAACTCTTCCAGTGTACGCACATCCAGAAGAATGTAATCATCAGACCCCTCCATCATCCCATAGGCCTCGGCCGCTGTTATTTTTTGATAGACGGCGGCAGGTGAAGGTTCTTTCGCAGGCTGAACGTCTTTTACAGTACTGTCCTTTCGTGCGCAGCCGGTTAAAAATGATACGGCAAGCAATAACAGCAGGATAAGGGCCATTCTTTTTCTGTTCACTTTGCTTCCCCCTCCACATCCAAAAAATCGCAGTAATGCTTCTTCAAAACAGAAATGATCTCCCCCATCCTCTGGTCTGCGATGGAATAGGTCACACTCTGTCCTGATTTTGAAAAGTCCAGTATGCCATGTGCCTTTAAAAGCGCAAGGTGCTGGGACAGGGCCGATTGCGTGATATTCGGTATCTTGTCGCAAAGGCAGCTTACGTTTTTCGGTCCCTTGATAAGTTCACATAAAATGAGCAGACGGTTTTCATTCGCCAAAACCTTCAGCAGCCCTGCGATGTGTTTTGCCTGGCGGTCCAATATCCTCTTCCTTTCTATATTAGTTTATTCTAATATACTAATGTTTGGACGTTTTGTCAAGTGCCTCTGCACAATCAATTTTACTCAAGAAACATGAGTATACGGGATTGACAATTCAAGATACGTGTAGTAGTATGTGCATATGTACAAGATTCTTGAGCAAAGGAGGAGTTGAAATGCGCATTGCAGACAAAAACGTAAAGCGCAACGAAGGCGGGGCCGGTCTAAAAAGTTACAATACAAAGGAGGATGCAAACTCATGCCCCTAACCTTGCGGAACATGTCTCAGACCTTTGCGCAGGAGCAGAAGGCAAAAATGAAACATGCCTTGCTTCGGCCTGAGGACATGGACAAAAAGAGCTCGCCGGTCAAGGAGCCGGGAGCCAAGCCGGATGTGAATGCCAGGCCAGACACCACCTATAAAGCAAACAACTCCTATGTCCTGGGCAGAACCGCTTTTGATGCGGCCAAATACTTCGGAATGAATGCGTTCAATCAGAAAGCCCGGATTGAAAAGGACGCCGCCATGAAAGCGGAAGGACATACACTGCAAAAGGATCTTGCCCCCAAAAGCCAGACTGCCACAAAAAGCCTCCTGTGGGAGAAGGGGCCCGCCGTCGCCTGGAATACCAATACATGGTTCCGGCCGGATGGAGATTATAGGGCGGCCGGCCTGCGCGTTTCTTCCGGTGGGGGCGGGAGGCCTTCCACTCCTCACCCATATGCCGGCCACATCTCACAGTGGAATGCGCTCAAAGCCGACGCCGCGCAGCTTGGTCTTACAAATACATACTGCATGCCGACGGATCATTATTACAAGCGGAAGGACGGTAAGCCCGATTATTTGGTGAAGGCGGATGAGGCGGACCAAATGCGGACGCAGAAAAACAATCCGCCGGCGGCCGCTAAAGCACCTTTGTCTTCCGTACAGGAGGATGCGGCGGCGGACAAGCGGGAGGCTATGGCGAGCAGGCGGCAGTCAAACGTCCTTGAGCAGTATTTGTCTGCCGTGCCCCAAGAGACGATTGCACAGACCGCACGCCGCGCTGCGCAGGAGGATAAAACGGCTGAATTGTATGGCCTGGGCAGCTTGTGGGACACGCAGCAGCGTAAAGTTAATAGAGAACAAGAGGCGTACAAGGCCAAGCTGGAAAAGAATGAGACAATCCGCCGCGTACAAGCGGAGGACAGGAACGCGGAATTATATGGGCTGGGCAGCTATCAGGATAACATTCAAAGCAAAGCGGCAAATGCGCAGAAAGAGAAAGGCAAGAAGAGCGAGTTTATAGACCCGCTTGATACACTCACCAGCGAGCATGATGCCGCCATTGCCGCGCTCCAGGCCGATTATGCGCAAGCGCTTACCCCCGGGGATATGCTCAATATTGCAAAGGAAGGCGGATTTGTAGGGAAAGATGCTGATGCCGATGAGTTTCAGGAATTTCTGATTTCGACGGCAGCATACCATTTTTACGATTATCTGGAAACCAATTATTTAGGCAAGCTTCAGGAAGAGATTGAACGAAAGGCTGCGATGTTCGATCTCGAGTACATGTCAAAATACCAATCACTCACCACTGACCGCAATGCGAAACGCTTTGGCTATGATCAAACATTATCCGAACATGTACGGGAAGAATGGCAAAAGGAACAACAGCAGCCGGGATATCACAGCCCCATTTTTGCCGGGAGCAATGCTGCTGTGCTGGGATATAATCCAAAGTACATGACCAAGGAAGAATATGCAACGCGCATTATCGGCGGCGAGGTGAAACGGTGGCAGGCCATTTACGAGAACCTCAAGGCAAAGGAGGAGGAGTATAAGGACAATACGCAATGGCAGTACGAAATGGACGTAGCACAGTATAACCTTAACGTGGCTCAGGCACAGCTTGAGTTTTTTAAGCCGGGCTTTCAAGAGAAGGCTGCTGCAGGCGCGGCTGATCCATATAACCAAGTAACAAACGCAGCAGCAATAAATGACAGGCTGAGTGATTTATCAGGTGTTGGAAAGCAAGGATTTGAAGCAGTTGAGTTTGCAATAAAGAACCCGGCGTTTGCTTATTTGGGATATCTTGCCGGTGGAGACATCGCAAAATCAATACCGAACCTTGCTTATGCGATGTATCCGTCAGAAAAGGCGATATATAACGCGAAGCTGGTAGAAGATCCCACCGGAGCATCCGCCGATGCTTATTTTGAGTCCATACGGCCTTCTGTTGAACATAGGGATTACCTGTATACGCAGCAGTTGAACGCCGGAAGAGATGGCTTGGAAGACTTTATTACGGATACGCTGGGGCTTCCTTTCGCATCCGCGCGCACATGGGTCACGTCAATCTCAGCGCTTGCCCGCGGCGAGAGAATTACGAAGGATGATCCCAGGTATAGGGATCTGCAGGAAATAGAGCAGCGGCGCGGAGCGTTTACAAAAGCGATAACGGACAAGTACCCGGCCTTATCTCCGCTTGTCAATGCTGGCATAAGCATGGCGGATATGGGTGTTGCTCTCCTGTACGGTGGCGGAGTGACCGGCATGTCATTCATCATGGCAGGAGAAGCAGGTTCAAGCACCATTCTTGATACCCTTGAACGGGGCGGGGACATAAAAACGGCCGTGACGCGTGGTGTGATTGCATCGGCCGTAGAATACTTCACCGAAAGATTGGGCACCGGCGAGCGCTTTACAAAGTTGTTTGCGAACCCGGTATCAGCGCGCGCATTCTGGAAAGATTTCACAAAAAGCATGGTCGCTGAAGGTGTAGAGGAGATTCCGGGTTGGATAGCAGATGGGTGGACCGATGAAATGATGGGTCCGCTGAGCGAGGCCGCATCGCGCTATACTGAATTGGTGAATCAGTACCGTGGCAAATACGGGGAAGAAGAGGCCATGAAGATGGCGAGCCAGCAATTTCAGCAAGAAAACGTGGGCCAATTGCTGGATCAGATGCTGTCTGCTGCTCTTGCCGGCGGATTTGGCGGAGGCTTTGCCAATATCGCAGGCTCCATCAATGTAAATAGCATGGCAAGAAAAATTCAATTCCAAAACCCTGGAATGGAGCCAGGCCTTGCCAGGGCCATAGCGGAGACCCGAACCGGATATAAACCGCTGCAGCCTGCTTTGATACAACAGATAGACCGGTATTTGAAGGATTCTGCTGCAAAGAACAACCAGACCGGCACCCTTGGCAGTGCAGTCAGTTCGCAAGCGCCGGTGCTTGCGGATAACATGATTGAGTTTGATAACAATGCCGACGTAAATCAAACGCCTTTAAACCCAGTTACGTCACCTACCAGCGAAATCCAGGAATACACGCCCGGCGATATGCCGCTTACCCCCGGGCAAACGGCGGCCAATGATCCACTTGCGGAAAACGTCGGCATTCAGCCCCCTTCCCAGGCCGATATTGAATACATTGAACAGCTTGAAGCCGATGGTGATTTCGCCGGGGCTGCCGGATATAGATACAAAACGCTCATGGGAGCGCAGTAGGACAGCAATGCCGGATATAATGCCCTGGCTGCCGACGAAGGCGCCGTTGCCATGATGGCAGGCACGGTGACGGATGCCGCCAAGGCACAAATTTCTGGCGTGGTCATAGACCCTGAAATGCGGGATATGTATGAGCAGGCGGCCCTGCCGGTGCTGGGTCTTGATAAGAATTCCATCGTTGAAATTGCATCCTTCCTCAATGACGCGGTGAATCCGCAGCATGCAACCGAAGCGGATATGGACCTGATTGGGACGCTTTCTGCCATCGCCAGCATGGATGACGCGGTGCTCAAGCAGGTTCTGGATGTCTTTGTGACCGATGACAAACTGGACCTAAACACGGCGCAGACGCTTTTCCGGCTGATGCAGCTTCGGGGGGCCATGCTGGGTACGGCTTCCGATGTGGATGAATTTATTGGTGATGCCTATGTTCAGGCCACATCCGATGCATTGAAAAATGCCGGTATCGACACCGGCTATCCCGACCTGGATGTTGCGCTGAAAGCGGCTGTATCCACCTCCCACAACCTGGACATTGCCATGGAGCGCTGGGGCATGGGAGGTGTCAACTATATCGCCAACCTGATACAATCTGGCCGTGGGGCGGATGCGGCGCTGATTGTATCCCTGCCCAGTTATGCCAATGCGGTCATAGTGGCGGAAGAGAATATGCGAACCGTGGCGCTGAACGAGGATGCGATTCTTGCCCAGGAAAACGCATTGGTGCAGGATATGCAGGACCCGTATCTTTCGAACAACGCCACACAAAGGGCCGGTCAGCAGGCATTGGCCGCGATCCAGTCTGAGCTAATTGACAGAGGCGCATTGGGGAACTATTCCGGTCTTGAGCAGGAGGTGGCAAGAGCCCAATGGATTGCAGATGATTCCAAGGCGGAATTGAACCAGGCTGTTCAGACAGAAAAGGCTGCGTTGAACACGCTTGTTAAGGCCCAGGCGCAATTTGAAAAAAACATGGCTGATGTAAACGCCGCAAAGGCGGTGGAAGATGCGATTGATGGCTTACAGGAAGCATCCTTTGCACGGATGGAAGCGGAGAAGACATTTGCAAACAGCCAGCGAGCACTGGAAGAATCCCAACAGCGGTTGGACGCGGCCAGGCAGATGGACATGGAAAAGGTACAGGCCCAGGCAGAACAATACTTTGCGGAGCTGAAACGGAAGCGGGCGGAGATACATGCCGGGCAGCATGAACAGGCTGGGGGACAATCTGGGGAATTGGAAACTGTGCAGCCTGATCCACTGCCGCCTGAAAATGTGAGCAAAGACGGGGATGAAGGGAATCCTCTTGCGCCGGTTGATGAAAGCGTTATAATAGATGAAGGTACGCAGGGGGATGACGGGGACGGGGCGGAGAATGCAGAGGAGCCTGGGGGGCAGAGGGCAGGCGCGAGGGAAAACAGGCCAAAGCAGATGAAATAATAAAAGTGCCTAAAGGCTCTAGACCAGATCCAACAACGTATTTAAGCACAGAATACACTACAAACCACATAGCTAAGTTTGGCAATGGAGTTACCAAAATTGTTGCTCAGGCTCCATCAGGAATGGTCGGTCCTCCAAGCGGAACTTTTGTAATGCCATCGTATATTGCAGATGGCTTGATTGCAAGAGCAGGGGGAAATGTATCAAAACTAGAACAATTGCTGGGCCTTCCGCTAGGTTCTTTAGGAACTAATCCGGTTAGAATAGACGTAAAAAGTCCCACAGGTTTAAGGTTACCTAGTGGAAATGAATTGGGAGCAAATTCTCAATGGATTCCTGGAGGATATACTTCTGGAGGATTATTAGAGGCAATAATCGATCCACCAATGATTGGGGCGTACATAGTCACTCCGATAAAGACAAAGTAGAAAAGGAGAAGCTGCCATGGAGATCATTTATAAAAGCGATTGGATGCAGGTTGTAAAGAGGGGCGAACAATACTCTATTCAATACAATTCTGGAGATTTGATAAATAGCGTTAAAGAAATCGAGGTATCAAAACAAGACGCATTAAAAGCACAAGAAGGGGATCAGAGTGCTTATGAAATTATAATCAGATATCAGAATCTACAAAACAATTCTTAACAGTTCAATAGGACTATTTCATCATATGTGATCTAGCACGGGGGACGAGAACCGTCCCCTGTGTTTGAATGAAGGCGCAAGGAAGGTTGAGATACCAGAGCCACCAAAGCCTGCGAGCCTTAATGATATCGAAACAAGACGGTGGTATTTAGATGCGGAAGCTAGAATCCCAGACTTGATTGTTAAAACGAAACCACTTGATCAACAGGCAAAACAAGCATTCGAGTTGAGGAACAAGATCAGAACTAAGGCAAGGGATGCAATGAGTAATCGGATATCAGCGCAATGTTTAGAAATATCCGATCCAAACCGAACATGGGAGCAGATTGTAGAAAAGTATATTGGAAAAGGCAAGAAGCAGAACATCTATCAACCAATCTCTGAGAATATTCCCAAAGTAGGAAGGAGCGTTTATGGATTTTCGAGTTGCTATAGAAAAAAACAGAGATGGCTCAACAGAAATATATTTTGTTGGTGTTGAGCATTGGGATGATTTTGATCTAATTCTTGAATTGCTACAACAAGAAAACGATTGTAAAATACTTAGCAATCAAGAATTATTATACACTCGTAGGGCTGATCTATTAAAGAGTGGAGTGAAATTTCAGCTCATACAAGATGACATGCTAGGGAACTATCTTTATACGAATGAAGATAGTGCTGTATCAATATTGGATCAGTTGGCGAACAAAGTTATTAAGGGCATAAAGGATAAACTGGATAAGAGGTTTGAACGGTTGACATAAATTATACTGTGGGGTTGATAAAGAGGCAGATTTATTTTTCTTTTAGAGTGACGACCTCAAAAAATTTATCGCATACTTATCGATACTTGTTGCCATCAGAATTAGTGCGCATTTGTTTGCAAATCGCATCCTGTTATGTAGGATGCGTTTTTGCTTTTGATTGATTCCATGGAGCGCTGGGGCATGGCAGGCGTCAACTATATCGCCAACATGATACAATCGGGTCGTGCAGCGGAAGCGGCACTGATCGTATCCCTGCCCAGCTATGCCAGTGCGGTTGTTGTGGCGGATCAGAACATGCGCACCGTTGCGCTGAACGAGGATGGGATTCTTGCCCAGGAAAACGCATTGGCGCAGGATATGCAGGAACTGTATCTATCCAATAACGCCACACAGAGGGCCGGCCAGCAGGCATTGGCTACGATCCAATCTGAACTGATAGAGCTGGCAAAGCCAGCCTAGGCCTGCTGACATTTGAAAAATGGCCGGTCCGTACCCAGCGCGCGCAGCGCGATGGGCGTAAACGACCAAGGCGCGTTGGGGGATTATTCCGGTCTTGAGCAGGAGTGGCAAGTGCCCAATGGATTGCAGATGATTCCAAGGCGGGCTTGAACCAGGCTGTCCAGACAGAAAAGGCTGCGATGAACACTCTTACCGAAGCCCAGGCGCATTTTGCACAAAACATGGCTGATGTAAACGCCGCAAAGGCTGTGGAAGATGCGATTGATGGCGCAGCAGAAGCAACCTTTGCACGTATGGAAGCGGAGAAGAAATTTGCAAACAGCCAGCGGGCGCTGTAAGAATCCCTTCAGCAGTTGGACACTGCCAAGCAGAAGGACATGGCAAAGGTGCTGGCCCAGGCAGCACATTACTTGGCGGAGATGAAACGGAAGCAGGCGGGGATACATGCCAGGCAGCATGAACAGGCCGGGGCGCAGGCTGGGGATTTGGGAACCGTGCAGCCTGAGCCGCTGACGCCTGAAAATGTGAGCAATAATGGGGATGATGGGAATCCTCTTGCGGAGGTTGATGAAAGCGTTATAATAAATACGGGTACGCAGGGGGAGGACGGGGACGGGGCGGAGGATGCAGGCAGGCCTGATGGGCAGACTGCAGGAGTATGGAACTTTGAAAGCCTTATGGAACACGCCAAGAAGGTCGATGTATCAACTGGTGCAAATCAAGCTGTATTTTATTCCGGAAAAGGAAACCGGGGCCTTGCGGAAGCTTTTCTATACTAAATGGCAAAATGATAATTGAAATGACACCGGGCGGCAAATTTTTTGACGAACTGAAACTTTTTGATAAGGGTAGCCCATTAACCGATACACAAGCACTAGAGGTATGGAAGATTCTATCTAAAAGATATGCAGGCGCTGCATCAGGTAATGTTTATGGTTTTGTTCAAGGGTCAAATCCAGGAAGCATTTTTAACACCGTTGAATACCATGCTTTGCAAAGTAATTCCAAAGTGACAAACATATTCACGGAATTTTTTAAGTGAGGTGATATAAATGAAAAAAGACTTCCATATTCATATTAACCATTTCTACTCCTTCGAATATTATGAAGATGGTAAGAAAATGGTAATAGACTTGGACTTCAGAGATAGAATTCTCTATCTCGACACCGACCTAATCAAAAGCTGGGAGAAGCCATATGATGGGCTAGAAATATCTTATGAGGAAAAACTTAAGATATTAGTTAAAATCAGAGAATGTCTATTAGAAAGGCGTCAGCCCGAGGAAGTTGTTTTTACAGAAGGGCAGGAGGAACATAAAAATGGTGACAATGCCTGATGGCGCGCAGTTTGATATGCAATGGAAACAAGTGAAGTACATAAATGGTAAGCACAGTATTGCCCTTGAAATCGTTCCGATGTTTCGGGGAAGCGACTTGATCATTTTTCCTGATACACTTCGCTGGGATGGAATACAGAATGTGTATAGTGATCAAGAGCGCAAAGAGATCATTTTTTTGCTGGAGCGGATCGGTTGGAAAAGGGACCTGCGTGTTATTGAAGCAAATGTTATGCCTGCGGTTGATGAGGATGCTACTGCAGTCAGCGGGTCACTAGAATCTACGGGCGGATATCAAAAGCTGGCTGCCAATTATCTCTTTGACCCTCAAAGTCCATTGAACAAATCGGAAGTAAAAGAAATCTATTGCATTTTGGAAAAAAGGTTTGCTCAAGGCGCAAGTGGAGTGATTACAATACCTAAGGATATCATTCTAAAGGGCAGTGTGCTGGAGGAGGTCAGTATACCAGCGTTAAAGGAAAACAAAAGTGTAGTTCTAAAGTTGGTGTGAGATGTATGCTGATGGTAGACTCCTTTGCATTTCGTCTACATACCTCTGCGTGTATACCATTTGTACAGAGTCTGATCATGATTCAGAAAGATATATGGTCCAGGCCATGGATGGATGCGTGTCTGGTTGGAATTTCTGCGATCCTGGTACTATTACCAATACTACATTCGGTTCTATTTGATCAATGTCATATCATTGGATATTTTCTCTTTACAATCCTGCACCCTGCATAAATAGGGTGCGCTTTTTTTGATGGATTTACTCATGCCCAGGCCGTAGTAGATGATTCCAAGACGGACTTGAACCAGGCTGTCCAGACAGAAAAGGCTGCGTTGAACACGCTTGTTAAGGCCCAGGCGCGCTTTGATCAAAACATGGCTGATGTAAACGCCGCAAAGGCAGTGGAAGATGCGATTGATGGCTTACAGGGAGCAACCTTTGCACGGTTGGTAGCGGAGAAGACTTATGCAAACAGCCAGCGGGCACTGGAAGAATCCCTTCAGCAGTTGGACACTGCCAAGCAGAAGGACATGGAAAAGGTGCTGGCCCAGGCAGAACAATACTTGGCGGAGATGAAACGGAAGCGGGCGGAGATAAATGCCGGGCAGCATGAACAGGCCGGGGGACAAGATGGAGAAATGGGAACCATACCGCCTGAGCCGCTTCCGCCTGAAAATGTGAGCAATGACGGAGATGAAGGGAATCCTCTTGCGCCGGTTGATGAAAGCGTTATAATAAATACAGGTACGCAGGGGGAGGACGGGGGCGGGGCGGAGGACGTAACAACCAAACCATGTGTCAAAAACAGGCCTAAATATAGACTGAATCAGGTCGAAGATGTTTGGAAAGCTCATGTTGATACTGAAACTGGTACTGCGCTTGATCCATCAGGTGCAATTATCATTTGGGATCGAACGAAAACCAGAAATGGTCGTTGGGATATGGGTCATAAACCAGGTCAGAAATACTCCGATATTCATTACAAATATATGAATGGCGAAATAAGTTTGGTTGAATTTCTGAAATGGTATAGAGATCCTGACAACTATAGACCTGAGTTGCCAAAAACCAATAGAAGCCATTTGTATGAAAGCGAATAAGGCATCCGTAGTTGAAAGGTGGCGTTGTGATTATGGCTTTGACTGTAAATTCAATCTATGGAGCCAGCCTAGTATCAAAAAGCATATACGATAGAAAAGGTAAGTTAAAATGGTGTGTTCGAGAGAAAAGCACAAGAGATGTAGATAATGGCTGGAGATTCTTGGCTGATATTGATACAGATGAGTATCTGGCGGATATAAACAATTGGTGCATTTTGCCGTATGAGTCTATTATTGAAATTGAGCCAGCTGTGTTAGCGATCTACGATATGCAAGTTGGAACTGAACTAACGTTGGTACAGGAAGGTAAGAGAAAATTCTTTGTTGATACAAATACGGGAGAAGAAATTTCTATACAAGGCTAATTATGAATAAGAAGAGTTACTGATCTTGCTTTTGATGTGAGCATATGTGAACCATTTAGTGAACCGGACATGTTGTTTTCCCAATGCGCATCCTGTCTTGCAGGATGCGTGTTTTGTCTTTGGTAAGGGTGTTTACATGGGGCTGGAAGATAATAGAACCCGATATAGACTTGAACCCTGACATAAATGATACGCTGAAATATGCCGCCGCCACCTCCCACAACCTGGACATCGCCATGGAGCGCTGGGGCATGGCAGGTGTCAACTATATCGCCAACCTGATACAATCGGGCCGTGGGGCGGAAGCGGCGCTGCTCGTATCCCTGCCCAGCTATGCCAGTGGGGTTGTTGTGGCGGAAGAGAATATGCGAACCGTGGCGCTGAACGAGGATGTGATTCTTGCCCAGGAAAACGCTTTGGCGCAGGATATGCAGGACCCGTATCTTTCGAACAACGCCACACATAGAGCCGGTCAGCAGGCATTGGCTGCGATCCAGTCTGAGCTAATTCACAGAGGCGCATTGGGGAACTATTCCGGTCTTGAGCAGGAGGTGGTAAATGTCCAATGGATTGTGGATGATTCCAAAGCGGGCTTGAACCAGGCTGTCCAGACGGAAAAGGCTGCGATGAGCAACCTTAACGCTACCCAGGCGCATTTTGATCAGAACCAGGCTGAAAAAAACGCCGCAAAGGCGGTGGAAGATGCGATTGATGGCTTAGTGGAAGCATCTTTTGCACGGATGGAAGCGGAGAAGACATGTGCAAACAGCCAGCGGGCAATGGAAGAATCCCTTCAGCAGTTGTACGCGGCCCGGCAGAAGGACATAAAAAGGTACAGGCCCAGGCAGAACAGTACTATGTGAAGCTGAAACGCAAGCTGCTTTTATGTATGAATCAAAGAGCGGCAGATGGCTCCCATAGAAAACCAAAGCGCCAAACCCCGGGGGTACGGGGGCAGAGTTCCAGGTAACCGGGTTTATCAATCGGCCAGGGTTAAAGACAGCTGATTTTCAGAGTAAATCATCAACTTCCCGCTTATGGTTGCCAAATGGGTAGCGGGCATATTCCACTTTCTGGTGATCTCATGGATCGACAGGCAGACAGATTTACGAAGGGTCTCGTCGCTGGGGTAGACGGCCTTGGTTTTTGTGAATTTCCGAAGCTTCCGGCGAAAGCCTACCAAGGCGTTTATCCGGCAAGACCCATCCCTTTATTCTTGGTAAGCAGATCCGCTGCCTTCTCTTGATAGGATGACACGTTCATTTTTCCGTCCGAATCCAAAGAGGCAAAAATACTGACTAAATGTTTCGATAGCCGATTGCTTTCAGCTTTTTTTGAATATCCATTTCGCTAAAGTCGGTGCATTTCAAATTTTCCTCCTGCAAACTGCCGTCAAGTATAATGGTTACTGCGGCATTGCTGCCCGATGCAGCTATTTTCATATCCTGCAATGTTGCCTGTTCATGCTGTGGCCTTTTCAATACTGACAGTTTGCCATTCGCCTCAATATTCCATACTCCACAGCGTCAATATCAAATATGCTTCTCTCCCTCAGCAGCATGAGTATTTCATCGACGCTGTAATGAATCCTTTTGATATTACGATGGATCAACTTCCCATTGTGCAGTATGACGGTTGGTTCAAATGCAATGATTTTTCTGAACTTTCGAAACCGCATACTCAAAAAGCTGAAGAGGCGCTGGACGCATGCCAAAACGACAACTGCGAATGCTGTTGGAAGATGTTCAATATCAGGATCAGCAATATCGGCACCAACAATAGATCCCATCACAATAAGAACGAGAAAATCGAAAACAGGCAATTCACCAATAGGCTGTTTACCCATTACGAACAATGTCGCAATTAACAGAAGTGCCATGATGGAAACAAGCCGAACAAATACCAATAGATAAGTATCCATATGGAACATCTCCGATTTTCTATTATTGATAGGCATTGATGCGTTTATACAATGCAGTCTCCATTTTTCATCACAGGAAGACGCAGACAGCAGTATGATGCACTTTTCAAACAACCCTAAGAATAATCATTATACTTCCGAACATGCTATGCTTATCAGCTTTGGGGAGAAAGAACATGAATGTTGGATGGAACATTGAAACGTATTTGACCCTTTCTGCCATAGCCGTTTCAACCATCGCCTTGCTGCTGATCATGCGGAAGAACTGGAAACGATACGGATTCTTGTTTCTGCTAAGTGCAATCATCGGCAATATCTTGTGCTATCTCTTTGTGATGCTGGACTATTATCATTATCCGTACAGGCTGTTTCCGAATTTGTTTGTGATGCCTTTCACGCTTGTTTTCACGATGTTTCCCGCGTATGTGCTGATCGGTGTCAGATACAGCCCAAGGCAGTGGTCTTTCAAGATACCGTTTTATTGGGTTCTTGTTCATGTTGGCGTACTGGTAGAAGGTTGGGCTGAAAAGCAGACACAAATCATCAAGTACGGTGCTTCCTGGGATCTTTGGGATTCGTACACCTGGTGGTGGATTTTTCTATTGGTGTTTGAATGGGTCGGCGGTATGATCGTGCCGGATGAATCCAGGAGGCCCATGGATCAGGAGTTATTGAGATACGGCAAGATCGGGTGGTTCATACTGCATTTTGTTCTAATTGGCACGATTTTTCTTGCAGGTATAAAAACGGGACTGTATCTTGCGAAATAAGGAATAAATGGCCTTGCTAAACCCAAATCACTAAAAATGTTCCAAATAGAGCCGGCCGCAAAAGCAGCCGGCTCTATTTGCCTTAAGGATGATTGATATGTATCACCATTACTTTTGATGCACCCAGACAAGCATTTCGCCTTCCCGGCGGTTGGCCCATGCGTAATAAGGGATAAAGGTCAGCATCTTTTCCGTATAGCTTTCCATGCCGGCGGGGCGGTACAGGGTATCTTCGCTCCAGTCTGTGCAAAGCTTTTCAGCCTTCGCGGTGATGGTCATCACCCCGTCCAGCAAATCCGGGCGGTATACATCACAAAAAGCGGTATCATTGCGAATACGCACAAGGTGCAGGTCCGGGCCGTTGTCCGCTTCCTCCAGGCAATATACGATGGGGCCGCGGGTTACGGCCAGCTTGCCTGCATCCTCCCTCACATTCGGGTTGGCGGCCATGACGGTTACCGGCATGTCAAAGCTTAGCTGAAGGGTGTCTCCCGGTTCCCACCGGCGGTCAAGCACCGCGTAGCCGTCCTTTACTTCCGGAGTGACTGTTAAGCCGTTCAGTGTAATTTCATATTTTACGCACCAGATAGGTATGCGCAGCGCCAGCGCGCCGGCAGCCCCTTCCCTTACGATAATTTCCACATCGCCCTGCCAGGGGAAGCCTGATTTTACATCAAGCGCAAAGGGCTTCCCGCTTAATTCCGCGCTGACACTGCTGCCCATGTACAGGTGCAGATACAGCGTTTCCTCGCTTGCGGTATAGGCATAAGCACCGATGGACGTTAACAGCCTTGCCAGGTTGGGCGGGCAGCAGGCGCAGCCAAACCATTTTTGGCGGGTGGGCTTCACATGATGGCGAAGATGATCCTCTTTGCAGGCCTTGGGAACAACCTCCAGGGGATTGACGTAGAAGAAGCTTGTACCATCCAGGCTCATGCCGCTGATGATGCCGTTGTACAGCGCCTTTTCCATCACATCCGCGTATTCTCCCTTGGGGCATATCTCAAGCAGCCGGCGGGCGAAGAATACAAGGCCGATAGCGGCGCAGGTTTCGGCGTAGATGGTATCGTTGGGCAGATCGTAATCATAGGTAAAGGATTCCCCG
>JAEZLW010000128.1 GCA_023415145.1 Bacillota bacterium
ATGATCTACATTTATATCAACTTCAAGAAACCCGACTATACCAAGGGCTATAACGTTGCGGCCGCGCTATGTTTGATGGTGATTATAGGTTTGCTCAACAGCATCGTGTTCACCCTCATCGGTTCTGAAAAAGCCCAGGACGGCTGATAGGAAGGAGGCGCAAACATGTCAGTTAACCGCGCTCGAAAACGCATTACGGCGCTCTTTACCATCATCGCCCTGCTGGTGACGGCCCTGTCTCTCTTTCCGCTCCTTTGGATGGGCATATCCGCATTCAAGACGGGCAAAGAGGTTTTAAAGGCCAACCCGCTGCGCTTTTTTCCCACCGTATGGGTCATGGACAACATTCATAAGCTGTTCACCGACAAAACGTATCCCTTTTTGCAGGCCATGGGTTCCAGCGCTTTTGTAGCAGTTACCGCTGCATTATTGGCTGTAACCATCAACTCTATGGCCGCCTATGCCTATGCACGGCTGGACTTTACGTTCAAGCGCGTATTATGGCGGGTCACTATTTTTACAATGTATATTCCCGGCATCACCATTTTGATTACGTCCTTCGTGGTGGTCAATTCCCTAAAAATGCTGGACTCCTATTCCGTGCTGATCCTGCCGGGGCTGGCCAGCGCCTATTCCATCTTTTTCTTCCGGCAGTTTTTTCTGAATATGCCAATGGCCACCGAGGAGGCTGCGCTGATCGATGGTGCCAGCCGGTTCCGTATCTTTGTGAGCATTTTTATCCCCAACGCCAAATCACCATACGTCATCATGGGCACCGGTGCTTTCCTGGGTTACTGGAACAGCTTCCTCTGGCCGGCCATGACCGTTACAAGCAGCAAGTATCTGCAGGTGATGCAGGTGATCAGGTCATATAACAACATGTACAGCACCTCCTACGGTGTGGTACTGGCCGGCTCCGCCATTGCCGCACTGCCGCCCATTCTGGTGTTCCTCATCTTCCAAAGGTATATCGTCAAGGGCATTGTGATTTCGGGAATAAAGTAATGTTTGGAGGAAGAAACCATATGAGCAAAGGCTATGTCCCCGGTGATCTTTCCAATATCCATCTAAAGCGCGATGTGAGAAGGCTTCGGGTGTCAAGCTTCGATGTCACCGGCGGCAATGAGGACAGGTGGACCATCGCGCCAGGAGAAACGCGTACCTTGGCGGATATCGAAGGACCTGGCTGCATCTGCCATATTTGGTTTACGCTCATGAACCACCCCCAGGATGAAAAGTACTTTTTGCGCCGGGTGATTTTGCGCATGTACTGGGATGGGGAACTAACGCCCAGCGTGGAAGCGCCCATCGGCGACTTTTTCGGCATAGGCCATGGGATAACAAAGAATTTCGTTTCTGAGCCCCTGCAAATGAGCCCGGAAAACGGCAAAGGCTTCAACTGCTGGTTCCCCATGCCCTTTGCAAACAAGGCGAGAATTGAGGTCGAGAACCAGGGCACGCTGCCGCTGCTCACGTATTTCTATATCGATTATGACAAGTTTAATGCTTTGCCGGAGGACTCTTTGCGCTTCCATGCCAGGTGGCACAGGGAATGCCCAACGGAGGGGATTTCCAGCATCGGCCAGGACAACCGCTTCTACTGTTTCGGGGGCAATAATACGACCGGAGCCGGGAATTTTGTCATTATGGAGGCCAAAGGCGCGGGCCACTATGTGGGCTGCAACATCAACATCCATAATTTGCGGGAAAGCAACTTGTGGGACTGGCCCGGCGAAGGCGACGACATGATCTTTGTGGATGGGGAGAGCTGGCCGCCCAGTCTGCACGGTACCGGCACGGAGGATTATGTGAACATGTCCTGGTGTCCCCAGCAGGAATACAGCGCGCCGTATCATGGCATCATCCTGGGCGGCAAGGAAAATTGGAAGGGCAAAATCACCTACTACCGCTACCACATCAAGGACCCGGTGCCCTTTGAAAAGGAGATCCGGGTAACCATTGAGCATGGCCACAACAACCACCGCAGCGACGACTGGTCCACCACCGCCTACTGGTATCAAACCGAGCCGCATATGGCGTATGAACCTATTTTGCCGGTGGAAAAAAGGCTGCCGCTTAATGAGGAGGAGCTTCGCTGGGGCACAAGCGGGGTGAAGGATTGATGCTGCGCAAAGGGTTTCTTCTTTTGCTGGCACTGATGTTGCTGCTTCCAATAGCTTCTCTTGGCCAGACTATTCCACCCTTTAAGGAGGATGCAGCCATTGGCGATCTGCCCGGAAAGCAATGGACACTGCATCCGCTTACCAAGACGCAGGTTACAAAGGTGAACCAGATCACGGGGGAGGAAAGCGAAAACAAGACCCAATCCCGTTTTGGGGTGTGGGGAACGGACCTGGGCTCCATGGCCGTGATCGGGGATACCACGTATCTATTCGGCGGCGATACCTTCGGGGATGATAAAAACGGCTCCTGGCGCAGCAACGTGCTGTTTCTGATCGAGGATGACGACCCTTCCGACGGGCTTACCATCACCGGCGCTGTCACCGACAGGCGGGGCAAGGCCAAGGAACTGCTGGGCAGCTTGAAGGTGGACAAGACGGAGATGACGGTGATCCCCACCAACATTTTCGCCGTAGGTGAAACGCTGTACTGCATCTATATGTCCGTATCCCACTGGGGCGAGGCGGGCCGGTGGGAATGCCGGTATTCCGGCCTGGCCAAATCGGAGGACTACGGGCAGAAATGGACAAAGCTGCAAGACGTGAGATGGCCGGGGGATTCCAACTTCATACAGACCGCCAATTGCCTGGTGGGGGATACCATGTACATTTGGGGCATCCCCGCCGGGCGAATGGGCGGCATGGCGCTGATGAAGGTGCAAAAAGACAGTATTGAGGATTTCAACGCCTACACCTATTTTACGGGTCTTGATGAAACAGGCGAACCGCATTGGGTGCAAGGCCCGGAAGGCATCACACAGGCGAAGGTGGTCGTGGAAGGGCCAGTTGGCGAAATCTCCGTGATCTACAATGAATACCTGGGCAACTTTCTTGTAACGTACCTGAAGGAAGACGCCTATTCCATCGTCATGCGGGAAGGCGTCATTCCCTGGGGTGAATGGAGCAAGCCTTATCCCCTGGCATCAAGCAGCCAGTACCCCTCCTTGTATGGCGCTTACATGCATCCCAAGTACGTGGAGGAAAAGGGAAAGACCTTCTACTTTGCCATGAGCCAGTTCTTTCCCATCTACAACATCATGTGGATGAGGGCGGAGCTGCCCTGATAGAAAAGGAACACAAAACAGCGGCGCGAAGAAATCTTTCTTCACGTCGCTGTTGATTTTACGTCTATACAAACCCAAAAGAGGGAGGCTTTCCAAAAGGCTCCCTCTTTTGGGAGATGCCGCCGCAGCGACTGAAGGAGTAATAGAAACGTCATAAGCCCAATGGAAACCGTTTCATTCTATTTGTGTCGCCCGCTACCGGTTGCGACATGGAGGCTAGTATCAAACGCTGTACAGCGCTTCCTTTTTCTTGCGCAGTTCTCCCTTTTCATCCACCCACTGGCGGTAAACGCCCCATTCCTTTCCTGTGGAGTAGAAGCAATGGAAGTTGTTCAAATTTATTCTCGGCGAAAAGGTGACCTCCCCGCATATTTCATCGCAAGAAAAGCCTGAAAGTGCGGTAAGCAGTGCCCAACTGGCCATGGATCTGGCATAATGGTGGCCGCATTCCACTTCGTTGAAGGGATTGCGGCGGTAGCCGTCATGGCGGGCACGTACGGCGGCAACAATTTGAAGACCTTCCTCTACCAGCCCTTCATAGATCAGCGTGGCGGCCACTTGGTATTCGATGCCGGTCCACACCTCATCGGAATACACAAAGGGGAATTTTGGCCGCCCGCCCTTGGGCCAGGAGCACAGAAGCAGGCCTTGCTCATCATGGAGTGCATACGTGCGCTGCACGCTTTCATGGTGGAAAAAATCCCGGCGGAAGTTGTACGCATGGATGGACTGAACAGCCTTTTTTACGTGCTCCGGCGGCAGGATGTGACCAAGCCCCGCCACGTGAGCCATGTACTGGCCCAGCAATTGATCCGACAGGCAGCCTTCGCCATACTGGTATTTGTGCTCGTTCAAATCGCTTATGCGCTGGATATAGTATTCGCCGTTCCATAGCGCATCGTCCATGCACCGGCTGCCTGATTCAAGCAAAGCAAGGTACCTGTCCCGCTGCTTTTCAAGCTTCAAATAGTCCGCTATGTAAGCCCCGGCTTTCAATGCGGCAAAGAATACGCTGTTGGTCATGGAACTCAAGCCATAAAACTCTATATCGTAAGTGTTGTGCTGCCGGTTGTCCAGCACGCCGTCACCATCGCTGTCCCAATGTGCGATGGAAAAATCCAGCGCCCGAAGGGCGGCTTCACCCATATCATCAATGAGGCTGTTGTCCCCGGTGAACTTCCATTCCCGATATAGCCTGACAATGGCTCCCGTCTGCCCGTCGGCAGCTGGATACAGCGTCCATTCCTCATCACCAAAGTGCTTGCGGGCACGGAAATTCATCTTGCCCTTTTCATCTGTTTCCGTCAAAAACTCGTTGCGGCGCATGGCAATTTCCAGTGTAGGGAACAGGAACGCAAGCGTCTGCGCATAGTTCCATACATGGGTGCAGTTGCCGTCACAGCAGCCGGCCTGGTTGAAGCACCCCTCCCAGCCCCAGAAGGTATTGTCCTCCAGCCAAAAGCAGGTAGTGCTGCGCAGCACCGTGATGTTGGAAGATACGGCATCCAGCACGGGAACAGGCAGCGTGCTTTCAAACAGCGCCCGATGGAAATTAAGCGTGGCTTCCTCCAGCTTTGGCAAGCGCTCCTTGAGGTCTTTTACCGCATCCCAGGCGCTGTTATAACGCAGGGCGTAATGGTTGCGCACGATGTCACGTTCATTGATGCTTTCCGGATCATAGCACTGATTCCAGGAACTTATGCGGTTGGGGAAATGCCAGGCCAGCAAAAACTCAAACACGCAGGTTTCCCCGGGAGCCAGCATGTTTTGAGATACCACAGATCCGATTTTCTGCTTCTTGAGATTCAATATCGAATTGTTGTCACCTTCGGCCTGGCTGTCTGTTGAAAGATGGCCGTCCTTGGAAAAATCATCCCAGAAATCCTGAATGCCATCCCACCAGGCACCCTGGTACCAATAAGGTTTTACGGTGACTTTTTCATTGGTAGACGCAAGCGCCATGGTGGCATGCATGGGGTGATATGGCGCAAAGCCGCAGGATTCAAAGTGGATGCCAGAGAGGCCTTGCGTTCGTATGGCCGTGTTTTGGCTTTCCCCCGCATACTCCACATAGTTGAAGCAGCCGTAGCCGTTGAAGGTGGTCAGGTTGGCCATGGAGCCGGCTACGGCCACAAAGGTGGGCTCCTTGCTTTCATTTTTGACCCGGTAGCGAATGACCGCTGCCGGGATGCCGGAATCCTCGGGATTCAAGGGGATAAACGGCGTGTATGCTTCCAATGCCGCGCTGACAGGCAGGCTTTCGTCCCAAAGCCTGACCTGACACAGGGGATATTCCGCTTTTAATTGACTGTGGGGGAATCTGGGCAGCCCCGCCACTTCGGAGGAGTCAATGCCGTGGGATGCGGCATAGGGCGGCTGAAGCGGCCCCTCCAGCACTCTAGTATGTTTTTTTTCTCCCTGATGAACATGCAGGGCGAAGAATGTATAGGGGAATTTGTTGCCCTTGCCGGGACGGTTGAACACCTCCCAATCCGCAAGCTGCCCCCTTGCGCCAACGGACACGTTTCCAGTACCGATGCCGCCCAGCAGGAATGCCGTCTGCGTGGCATCCGGGCCGTATCCTTTCAAATGCGTCAAGTATGTTGAAAAATCAGCGGGAACAAAAGCGGCCATATGATCCTCTCCTCTGATGTGATACCGATGTCACATTCTTATAGAAAGCATCATACGGGTTTTCCAACCGGATGTCAAGGGAAAGCAGCGCAAATAAAAAGAGCGCTTTGCGGCGCTCCTTTTTGTTACTTGCCAAGATAATGAACGATTCTATAAACCTCCGTGAGCAGCACCTTCAGGATGATAATGGCGGATAAAAGGTAGAAGCTGATCTGCCAGAAGGCTTGGTTCCTGATGATCAGGGCCAGCAGGCCGGATAAGAAAGCCAGGCCGCCCAGCACGCTCAAGGCGGTCATCATCCAATGTTTCAAGGGAATGACAGAGGTGGGGGAACCCATGCCGTCCTTCATACCGCTCATCATGGACATCAAAAGCCCAAGTACAAACATCGCCAGTGTCAAAAGCCCCCAGTGTGAAATGCTGGCCCGGCGTGCGGTCACCAGGGCAAAGAACAGGGCAAAGGCTACGGCCAGCAGCGTGGAGATGGTGGAGAATACGCTTCCGAAATAGAGCTTCAGCATGATACTTCCTCCTTTGTCATCAGATGGATGTGGTGCTTGTTTTTCCGGTAGAGTACGATGGCGGCGATTAAGAACAGGGTGCAGGAGAGCAGGCTTTCCAGCACGGTGAACCTGGGGGATGCTTCCGCGGTGAACAGCGCGCCTGTAATGATGGCGCTGGCGGTAATGGTATAATGGTAGAACACCATCAGCTTGACGCTTCCCTTGTTGACGGCGTAGATGACCGCCATGATGACCGTGTTCAATGTCAGGTTCGCAAAACCGACGGTGAGGAAGGCCGGAATCATATAAGCGCCAAATGTTCTATAGTACATGTAGTGCATGGGCAGATGCCATACTTCCCAGATAATACCCAGCAGCAGCGCGGCTTTGAACAGGCCAAAGCGCTTGATAAGCCGGGGTAAAAAGTAACCCCGCCAGCCGAATTCCTCACCAAAGCTGGCGAACAGCGGCCATACAAGGCCCATTAAAAGCATGGGGGCAACAAAAGCAAACCTGTATTCATGGAAAAAATAGTGGGACAAAAGTGTTGTAAGCGCTGTGACGGCGGGGACGATGACCAGGGTCAACAGCAACCATCCTTTTTGGCTTTTTACCTTGAAGCCGCCGGTAAGCCTTTTCAAAGCCGCCTTTCCACCGCTGATGCGGGTAACCAGCAGCGCAGCCAGGCTGGGGGAAACATTGCACAATATACCGCTGATGATGAAAAGCGGGGAAGGATTCGTGACATCGTCAGCCAGGCCAGTAAACAGCATGGTGAAAGCAATGAGCCATGTCCATGAGAAAGCCAGAAGGATGTAGGCGGCGGTGGGATGGCGGCGGATAGCGCTTTTCATAGGGCTGTCTCCTTTGTTGTGGAAAATTTTTGAACGGATATCAGGGGCAGGTTCATGTCGCGGATTCGGTTCAGAATTGAGAACAGGGCTGCCTGGTCGGGAAGGTTTCCTGACAGCTTTGTCTTCCCGTCCGGAAGCGGGGTGGCATGAAGGCCTTCAAAATCCTTTAGGCGGTTTGAAGTGAGATGGCCTTCCACAGAGATTTCATAATAGTTCATGGCAAATTCCTCCGGGATGTTGTTGACGGTGCTATCATAGCAAATGTATTTTTAAAATACACCACAGAAAGCTGTGGTTTTTGAAGTATGGGTAAACAGAAAAAACCCACAGGCTGCTGTGGGCGATGATCGACAAAGTGATTCATGATCATACATGCATTTGTAAATACAAGCGGATAGAATACCATCAAACTCCGTATACAGTCATCCTGAGCTATTTGAACAATCCTATCTCCCGCGCTTTGGCAACGGCCTGGGTCCTGCTTTTGACGCACAGCTTGCCGTATAAATGGGATATATGCCATTGCGTCGTGTTGGTGGAGATGAACAACGTCTTGGCAATTTCGCCATTGCTCAGGCCATCACACAGCAGACGCAGAATTTCCATTTCCCGTTCACTGAGCCTTTCTCCGAACTCCAATGCTGGAGAGGGTTCCTTTTCTGCTTTGAGCGGCGGGGCACTAAAGACCTTCAGCGTTGCGTTGACATCGTAAGAGAAACTTTGGCACAGCGCTTCCCCTTCGTATTTTAACCGCTCCGCCTTTTCCTCATCGCCAAGCGCATTCAAAAACACGGCCATGGCAGTGTACAGGATACCCACATATGGGGGAAGCTGACCGTATTGCCGCTGCATACCTGCGATAAAGCTTTCGCATTGTTTGATGGCTTCCTGATGCTTCCCCAGGGCATGAAGACAGGAACTGTAGCTCATCATGACCAGCGTGGTGACAAACTGATGACCCAGGCGCATCCCAGATGTAAGTGCATTTTGAAATGTTTCCGCTGCATCATTCACATTCCCCTTGCGGAACTGGGCGCGGCCCAGGGTATTGTATGTGGATGTACGGGCAATGGGGTCCCATGGTTCCAGGTAACGCAAAGCTTCCCTGGCCAATGGTTCCGCGTCCTGCCCGGCGGCGCCGGCCATCATGGCTTTCATGGAATAGAAAAGGCCGCGGTTGTGGGGCGAGGCTTCCTTTTCAAAATCCGGGCCCAGATCATTCAAATAAGAAACCGCCTCCGCAAACCTTCCTGTGATGAAGCAGGCAACGGGCCTTCGTATACACAAAATCTCGTTCCTTCGCACCATATCATCTGGCAGCTTATTCAGCCAGTTCAAAAGCGTATCAAGCTGCGCGGTTCGGAAAGCCTCCTCGGTTGAGTCTTCCACCAGCTTGACGGCTCTTTGCATATCGCCCGATTGGAAGGCATACGTTATGGCCTCATTGTTTAGGCCCCTGCTTTTCATGTGGCTGGCCGCGGCAAGGTACAGCGCTTGTTCCTCGCTTCGTGAAAGTCCCGCCTTGATGGAATCAGCGAACAATGCGTGGTACCTGAACCATTCCCGTTTCTCATCCAGGGGAATCAAAAACAGGTTCCGGCGGTTTACTTCGCGAAGCATCTCCCGGCCGTCTTCCCTGCCGGTAACGGCATCGCACAGTGCGCCATCAAATCGTGCAAGTACAGATGTTTTTAGTAAAAAGGTGCGAAGCTCCTCCGGCTGGGTGTTTAACACTTCCTCCACCAGGTAATCAATAATGTACGCATGCGTGCCTGAAAGCTTGTCGATGCAGGATTGAGCAGCCTGCGAATCCTGCCCCTTGAGCGCCAGAGCATACAGCTTGATGCCGGCAGCCCAGCCCTCCGTGCATTCGGCGATCCTGCTTACCGAGTCCGGCATGAGGGGCCTGTCCAGCGAAGCGTTCAGCAGCCGGGCTGTTTCCTCCCGGTCAAACAGCAAGTCACCCGCGCGGAATTCCATCAGTTCCTCCGTTACCCGAAGGCGCGACAGGGAAAGAGGCGGATCCTCCCGCGTCAATATGGCCAGGTGAAGGTTGGGGCTTTGATGCATGAGCAAAAACTGCAAAAGGCTGTGGACCTTTTGCTGGCCAATGAGATGATAATCGTCCAGTACCAGCAGAAGCTTTTGTTCAAAGGCTGCCACACTGTCTATGAGCAGCGTCATCACGGCCTCCGGGGCTTGGAAGGCCGCATCCTGCAACAGTGCGTTAAGCCCACCTTTCAGTGGAGCGCCCGCTTGTTTGACTGCTGTACAAAGATAGGCAAGAAAGCGCTGCGCGTCGTTGTCGCCTTCATCCAGCGACAGCCAGGCCGGTACGGCTGACGAAGCCTTGATAAAATCCAGCATGAGGGTGGTTTTGCCATACCCGGCCGGTGCGCAAATCAGCGTTACCCTGCTGCCTATGCGTATGCCTTCCAGCCATCTTGAAACAAGTGCTTCACGCGGCACATGGCGAGCAGCATTGCGGGGTATGAACAATTTGGTTGTAAGCAGCGGCTGCGGCATAAGCGCCTCCCCCAAAAGAATGGGTGGTTTGCTTTATTATAACGAATCCTGATGAAAAGCGCCACTACGAATATGCCAAATACAGGGGAAGTGTGCTTTTTTGCTTGCACAACGGCATCGGTTGACAGATGGAAGAATCTAACGTATGATGCAATCGGATGGATTTTACAGGGAGGCGTTTTACATGCCGGACTACATACTTGACACCTTGAAATCCTTTGTAGAAAAGAAACTGGCGGCAGGCGTATCCGCCCTTGTTACAGTAGAAGGAAAGGATGAAATTTTCCGCTGTGCCGGGCTTGCCGATTTGCAGTCCCGCCGCCCCTTTGCGCGGGATACGATTTTGCGCATGTACTCCACTACCAAGCCCATGACCGCCACGGCGGTGATGATGCTGGTAGAGGAAGGAGTTTTTTCCCTGGATATGCCCATCTCCCGATTCCTGCCCGAGTGGAAGGCTGTTAAGGTGTGTGTGATCAGGGATGGCAAAGCCGTTTTGGAACCGGCGAAGCGGGAAATTACCGTGTTTGATTTGCTGACCATGACCTCCGGTATTCCGTATCCCTCTGATGAGGAAGACCCTGTATTGAAAGAGGTTACCCGGCATTACCGCAAAGCCTTCCGGCATATCGCGGCTCAGGAAGCGCTGGGAAAGCGCATCAGTACAAGGGAGGTCATCCGCATCATGGCCGGATGTCCCCTTATCTTTCACCCCGGCGAGCGGTGGAAGTATGGCTTCAGTGCCGATGTTCTGGGTGCACTGATCGTGGCGGCCACGGGCAAGGAGTTGGGCGTTTACCTGCAAGAGAAGATACTTGATCCGCTTCAAATGGCGGATACGGGCTTCCGTGTACCCAGGGAAAAGCATTTTAGGATTGCGCCTACCTATGTGCCCGGCAAAAATGGACTTGTGCGCAGGCCCAAGAAACGGGAATTGGATATGATTGAGGAAGGCAGCTTCGAATCCGGCGGCGGCGGGTTGTTTTCCACAATTGACGACTATACCCGATTTGCCAGAATGCTGCTAAACCGGGGCGAGCTTGACGGTGTGCGCATTTTGCAGCCTGAAACGGTGGACATGATGACCAGGAATCAATTGACCGAGGCGCAGCGATTGGGCTGCACCTGGGCGGATGAAAACGGGTACGGCTACGGCTTTCAGATGCGGGTGATGATGAACCCCAAACAGTCGGCCATCCATGAAAGCATCGGCTCCTTCGGCTGGAACGGCCTGGCGGGCGTTTCCATGCGCATTGACCCTGTCCGTCGCACGACGCTGCTTTTTGGCATCCAGCGTATACCGCCCTCCCATGAGTTGTTCCTCCCCGATTTGACGGAGGCGGTGGAAAAGGAACTTGGGGTTTGATACAAAACAAATCTGAACAATGAATCAGGCGGCGCCAAGTCTATGCGCGCCGCCTGAAATCATTGAATTGTTGTGATCAAGTAAGCAAATTGCTCCTGTCCTCATAGGTGGTGTGCAGCAACTCATGAGACTTGTGGCCGTTGGGCTCGCCAAGAAACTCCTTGTACAAAAGGTCCACCGCCTGGTTTTCATGGGATTTGCGCTGCGCCAGGCTTTCATCCACCTTGTACACAGCCGCAAGGCGGGGCTCCATCTTGCGCCAGTTCTTCACCGGGTTGCCGCCGCCGCCAATGCAGCCGCCGGGGCATGCCATGATCTCTATGAAGTGATAGTCGGCATTTCCAGACTTTACAAGCTCCATCAGCTTCCGGGCATTGCCCAGGCCGTGGGCAACCGCTACTTTCACCGTGATACCCTCAAGATTAACGGAAGCTTCCTTGATGCCCTCAAAGCCCCGTACCTGCTCAAACTCAACCTGCTTAAGCGCTTTTCCTGTAACGATTTCATACACGGTGCGCAAGGCTGCTTCCATGACGCCGCCGGTGGCTCCAAAAATTTCTCCCGCTCCGGTACCAAGGCCAAAAGGCGCGTCAAACTCCGTATCCGGAAGGGACTTGAACTGTAAGCCTGCGCTGCGGATCATCCGGGCCAACTCCTGCACGGTGATGACCACATCCACATCCCTGTATCCGTCCCGCCCAAGCTCCGGCCGGCGGGCTTCATACTTTTTGGCGGTGCAGGGCATGACCGACACGCTGAGGATATCCTCCGGCTTTTTGCCGATCTTGTCTGCATAATAGGTTTTCAAAAGTGCACCGAACATGGCCTGGGGTGATTTGCAGGTGGACAGGTTCGGCAAAAACTCCGGGTAGTATGTTTCGCAGAACTTGATCCAGCCGGGGCTGCAGGAGGTGATCATGGGCAAGACACCGCCGTTATTCAGCCTGCCTAATAGCTCTGTGCCTTCCTCCAGTATGGTCAGGTCGGCGGTAAAATCCGTATCGAACACCTGATGAAAGCCCACCCGCTTCATGGCGGTGACCAGCCGGCCTGTGCTGATGCTGCCGGGCTCCTCCCCAAGTGCTTCCGCCAGGGTGATGCGCACTGCCGGGGCGACCTGGGCAATGACCAGCTTTGTCCTGTCGGCAAAGGTATGCCATACCTTTTGCGTATCATCGCGGATGGTCAGCGCTCCGGTGGGACAAGCCTGAACACACTGGCCGCAGTTGACGCACAGGCTTTCCGCCAAAGGCCGACCGTAGGCAGGCTGGAAGTTCACCTCAAACCCCCTGTTCACCTTGGACAATGCGTGCACCGTTTGTATCTGAGAGCAGGTGTACTCGCACCGGCCGCAGGCGATGCATTTGGCGGAATTGCGAAGTATGGAAGGGGAGGAATCGTCCCGTTCATTGGAACGGACAACGAATGGATACCGGGGTATCTTCGTAAAATGCATTTCCTCCGCCACCGCCTGCAGTTCACAGGTGCCGGAGCGGTCGCAGTGCAGGCAGTCCTGGGCGTGGCGGGCCAGGATGAGCTCCAAAATATTACGCCGTGCACGCCGCACCTTGGGAGAATGGGTATGGATGACCATGCCATTGCTTACAGGATAGGAGCAGGATGGAGCCAGCAGCTTGACACCCTCGATCTCCACCAGGCAGATGCGGCAGTTAGCCTTTACATTCTGGTCGGGATGGTAGCAAAGTGTGGGGATGTGAATGTCCAGTTGCCTGGCAGCATCCAGGATGGTAGCGCCTTCTTCTACTTGAACAGGCAGGCCGTCTATCGTAAGCTTGATCATGCGCTCCTCCCCCTTTGTATGGCTTTTTGGTATACGTCCCTGAAGTTGTGCAGGCTGGTGATGACGGCTACCGAAGAATTCTGCCCCAGGCCGCACAGGCAGGCTACATTCATGGTGGAGGCCAGATCCTCCAAAAGCTCCAGGTCATCCATCCGACCCTGCCCTGAGTGGATGCGCCGCAATATCTCCAGGATGCGGATGTTGCCCTCCCGGCAGGGGGTGCACTTTCCGCAGCTTTCCTCAATAAAAAAGGACATGATGTTCTCCACGATATCCAGGATATCATTGCAGTCGTCAATGACCATGATGGTACCGGTTCCTAGCACCGATTCCGCCTGCTGGCAGCTATCGATATCCATGGGCAGATCAATCTGGCCGGCGTTGATCAGGTTGCCCGACTGGCCGCCCAGCATGAAGCCCAGCAGGTCCTTGTTGTCCTTCACGCCGCCATGGGCCTCCAAAATATCCCGAAGGTTGGTGCCCATGGGGTATTCAAAAACGCCTTTTTGCGCTATGTTGCCGCAAAGGGTGAATACCTTGGTGCCGGTGCAGTGAGGCGCACCGATGCTTTTGAACCAATCTCCGCCCCTTTGAAGTATTACGGGAACATTGGCCAGTGTTTCCACATTGTTCACCAAGGTGGGCTTGCCGTACAGGCCATACGTGCCGGGATAGGGGGGCTTGAAGCGCGGCTCGCCCCGGCGGCCTTCGATGGATTCGATAAGGGCTGTTTCCTCACCGCAGACATAAGCGCCGCCGCCGGAGACTACCTTCACATCAAAGCAGAAGTTGGATCCCAGTATGTTTTTGCCCAGATACCCCATCCGTCGGGCGTTTTCGATGGCTTGCTCCAGGATGGGGAACAGGTATGGATATTCGTAGCGAAGGTATAAAAAGCCCGTGTCCGCACCTACTGTGTATGCAGCGATGGCCATGCCCTCCAGAACGCTGTGCGGGTCACCGGAGAGGATCACCCTGTCCTTATTGGTGCCCGGTTCGCCTTCGTCGGCGTTGCAGATCACATATTTCTGCTCTCCTTTGGCGGAGAGTACGAAATCCCATTTTTTCCAAAGGGGGAAGCCCGCGCCGCCCCGGCCCCGAAGACCCGAGCGCTTCATTTCGGCAATGATGTCGGCACTGGACATCGAAAGGGCCATGCGCAGCGATTCATACCCGCCGTTTGAGCGGTAATCCTCCACGCTGACGGGGTTGATTTTGCCCACATTGCGCAGCACAACTCGCGTTTCCGTCAGCATCTACCTCACATCCCCTCTTTGATAATCTTCCATCAGCGTGGCAGCCCGGCCAGGCGTCAGGTTCTTGTAAACCTTGTCATTGACCAATATGGCGGGGGAAGACTCGCATACCCCCAAGCACTGGCAGTATTCCAGGGTGAAGCGCCCGTCCTTGGTGGTTTCTCCGGGCTTGATGCCAAGCGTTCTTTCAATGGCCTCCATCACCGGCACCGCCCCGCATACATGGCAGGGAGCGCTTTTGCACATGCGCACCACGTATGTTCCCCTGGGCTCGGGGGAGAACATGGCGTAGAAGCTGATAAAGCCGTAGATTTTGGCTTCCGGGATGCCTGTGACGCGGCTGACGACAACAGCCACCTCCCGAGGGAAGGCGTTGAAGGCCACTTTTTGAATGTCCAGCAGAATTCGCATCAGTTGGTCGGGCTGGTTTTTGTACCGCAGGGCAATCTTTTCGATCTCTTTGACCATGCGGGGCGTCAGGGTACGTTCGGATTCGATGGTCTTTTCCATAGAGTCATCTCCCTCTGACGTCAAATTGTTATTTAATTAACGATATATATGTTTCCATTTTAATCCTTTTGCACAATATCGTCAATCTTTTTTTCTATGAGTTTATGTTTGTATGCTTGTCTGGCTTGAAAAATGCAAGAACTGGCTTTAAATGAAAAGGAGCGTTTGTGCGCCTTTTTGTACGATATGAATGGATAAGGTTGACAATCCGGCCAAATTTCTATACGATACAGCGGTAAAAAGACAGGGGGTATATTGTGGAATTCTATGATGTGATAAAAGCCCGCCGGACGGTGCGAGATTTTGAGTCAAGGCCTATAGAGCACGCCGTGCTCCGGAGGATCATTGAAGCGGGGCTCATGGCGCCTACCAACAACCACATGCGGGAATGGGAGTTCATTGTTATACATGATAAGCAAGAGAGGATAAACGCTATTCAAACGGTACGTGACAGGGAACGACATGAGGCGGTGGATATTGTGGATCGCTGGGGCCTTGTGGATAACAGCCAGCGGGAGATGTACATCGACGCCATCCCCAAACAGCACAGGATGCTTATAGAGGCCGGCTGCCTGATCATCCCGCTGTATCGCCAGCACGGACCGCTTCTTTCGCCTGGCAGCCTTTCTTCTCTTAACGGTTTTGCATCCATCTGGTGCTGCATCGAAAACATGCTTCTGGCCGCGGCGAGCGAGGGCATCCAGGGTGTTACGCGGATTCCCTTTGACGAGGAAATGGGCCACCTCAAAACAGTGCTGAATGTGCCGGAGGAGTATGAAATCCCCTGCTATCTGGCACTGGGCTATCCGAAAGAGAAGCTGCCGGAGATTCGCCAGCATCCTGTGGATGTGGACAAAAAAATTCACCTGGACCGTTGGTAATGAAGCATGGAGGATGAAAACATATGAAGCTCGAACTGATTCAAGTCGAAAAGCGCTTTGGCGACAAGGAAGTGCTAAAGGGCATCGGCCTTTCTGTAGAAAGCGGGAAATCAGTGGGGTTGCTGGGCAGAAACGGAGCCGGCAAGACCACAACGCTGCGTATTGTGATGGATGTGTTTCCCCCCGATGGCGGGCAGGTTCTTTTGGATGGCAAACCTTTTAAACGGGACGACTTTCGCATCGGCTATCTGCCGGAGGAAAGGGGCCTGTATCCCAAACGGCTGATCCTGGATCAACTCATCTATCTGGGTTCGCTGCGGGGACTAAGTACAGCCCACGCCCGGGACGAGGCAAAGAAGTGGCTTGGCCGCATGGAGCTAAGTGACTATGCCAACAAGAAGGTGGATACGCTTTCCAAGGGAAATCAGCAAAAAATTCAATTGGCTGTAGCCATGCTGGGCGACCCGCAAATAGTAATCCTGGATGAACCGTTTTCCGGGCTGGACCCCGTGAACGCCATGC
>JAEZLW010000129.1 GCA_023415145.1 Bacillota bacterium
CGATGGATGTGAGCCAAAATACAGCCCTGGATAGTCTTCAATGTGGCGGCAATCAATTGACGATGCTTGATGTGAGTCATAATCCTGCGCTGACAGACCTTACCTGCAGCGACAATCAACTGACGGCGCTGGATGTGAGCCAAAATACCGCGCTGAAATGGCTATACTGCGGCGGCAATCGACTGACAGTGCTGGACGTGAGCCATAATCCTGAGATGACAGACCTTACCTGTGATAGAAACCTCTTCACTGATCCATCCGCCATCATCGGACTGGACGAGAGCAGGCTTTCTCTTTTTGTCTTCGACCCACAGTTCGACCGGTAGGCTTAATCCCAATATTCGCCAACGATCGGAATGTTTGAAATCCCAAAGCGCTGGTCTATGGTGGCGTAGAATGAGTCAACAGGCGCATGGGCAGCACGAAGGACAGCCGGGATTTGGAAGATGCCGCCCAAAATGAAAAGGCGGCGGTTATTGCAAAGCAGGGCAATGCGCTGCAATTGGACATTGCCCCCAGGAGCCTTACCGCGCCCAGGAGCCTGCTTTGGGAGGATGGGCTGCTGGCGGCCATTCCCTATACTTTAAACAACGGTGTTGACTCTTACGCCCCGGATGCTGCAAGTATGATAACCAGCGGTCCGGCATCCGAAGAAGCAGAAGAGCGGCTTACGCAGGCCGGGCAGTATGGCGCTGCGGCCAAGGCCGGGTATCAAAAGCTGATGAGCGTGCTTTTTCAGGGAGGCGATGCATTTGCAAAGCAGGGCCTGTCCGCGCTTGCTTCTGTGGAGGGGGCCGTATCATCCGCCGCAAGGGTGATCATAAACGCCGCAAAGGGCGATCAGACAAGGGAGGTAGCGGATGAACAAACCCAGGAGGGATACGATCACCTGGCGGAGAAGCTGCTGGGCATCAGCCCTGTGGCCGTTAGCAGTATCGCATCGTTTATCGGCGCGGCGGTGGGGAAAATCGAAGGCAAAGGGGCGGCGGGGCTTGTGTCCCTATTGATGGAAACAAGCGCTGCTGCCCTTGGCGCCGTCACAAAATACATGCTGGTAGGGGAGGAGAAACCCCTTTCTTTTTTGCAAACCCTTTCCAGGCTTTTCATGCTTCGCAAGGCCGCCACCGGCAGTGCGGCCAGCCTGTTGATTGAGCCTGCAAAGCGCATCCGGGACTGGGGCTTATGCGAAGGGATGAAGGATGAAAGGCGGCGGTCTTTATCTCATCTGGCGAAGCATATCCATCGCATCACTGTTGCCCTGCGCGGCTGCTTTCTCAAACCAATCCCTTGCGGTATCGAGGTTTTTTTCCACACCTTCACCAGAATAATAACATAGGCCAAGCTCATACTGCGCATCGGCCTGGCCTTGCTCTGCGGCCAGCGAGAACCATTGGAATGCTTCCTCATAACTCTTTTCTACACCGTACCCGTGTTGGAAGCAAGAGGCGACGTTGGCTTGTGCATCGCTGTAGCCCTGCTCTGCTGCAAGCATGTACCATTTGAACGCTTCTTCATAATCAATCTCCACGCCCACCCCTTGCGCATAACAATACCCCAAATTATTCTGTGCGGTGGCGCTGCCTTGTGCTGCAGACAACGTGAGCCACTTGATTGCTTCCTCGTAATTTTGCGCAACACCTTTCCCGCTGTAGTAGCATTTGCTGACATCTTCTTGCCCACGCATATCGCCTTGCTCTGCTGCAAGCATGTACCATTTGAATGCTTCCTCATCATCAACCGCCACACCATCCCCGTTTGCGTAACAGTATCCAAGATAACACTGTGCATAAGCACTGCCCTGCTCTGCTGATGCCGTAAACCATTTGACCGCTACCTGATCGTTCTTCGCTACACCTATTCCATTATGGTAGCAATAGCCGGCACTTTCTTGCGCGTACATGTAGCCTTGCTCTGCGGAAAGCATGTACCATTTGAATGCTTGTGCATCATTGGCTTGAACACCCAATCCGTACTGGTATAAAAGACCAAGATAATACTGTGCAAAAGCGCTGCCCTGCTCTGCCGATAATGTGTACCATTTGAATGCATCAGAATAATTTTGCGCTACACCTTTTCCAACATAGTAGCAATAGCCTACATTGTCCTGTGCGTACAGGTAGCCCTGCTCTGCGGAAAGCATGTACCATTTGAATGCTTGTGTATCATCGGGCTCCACACCCCATCCGTACTGATAACAATCCCCAAGGGAATTCTGCGCATGAGCGCTGCCTTGCTCTGATGACAATGTGTACCATCGAAACGCTTCCGAGTAATCTTGCGCTACACCTTTTCCAGCCTGGTAGCAATTGCCGACACAGTATTGCGCGTCCATGTGGTTTTGCTCTGCAGCCTGCATGTACCATTTGAACGCCTGGGCAGCATCCGCCTGAACACCCCATCCAAACTTGTAGTAATAGCCAAGGGCATACTGGGCATAGGCGTTGCCTTGCTTTGCCGACAATGTGTTCCACTTGAACGCTTCTGCGTAATTTTGTTTAACGCCAACTCCGGCTTGATAGCAAAAACCTACATTGTTTTGTGCTTTGGCGTTGCCTTGCGCCGCGGATACCAGGAACCAATTAAACGCTTCCTCCATGTTAGCATATGTGCCATATCCGTTGAAATAGCAAGTGCCTGCCAGATACTGTACCTGGGCATAGGCATCCTTCGCCACGTTCACAATAGGAAGGATGGCCGCTTCATACACCTTCGCTTGCAGGGAGAAGTCCTGATTCAATGCATCGCTGCCATCTTCCGCCAGTGCGAATGCATTTCCGGCAAGCATGCATAGGATCAATACCGCTGTGATGGCTATTCTGAATTGCTTCATTTTTGGTCCCTCTTTAACCGCTTACAAGCTGTATGCTGCGGACTGCAGTGGACAATCGTTTCAGTTTGCAGGTGATAAAGCGTTTGCGAACGTGTTGTTGTTTGCGCCAAGTATACCACATTTTATCAGCACATGCAGCATATCCCAATGATAAATTGCACATGAGGGCATCCTGGTTATGCGCTGATGGAAGGATGGGCTATCTGCCACAAACCCCATGCTGCGTATCTTTGACAGAGTATACATAAGAATCGAAAAAATGAGAAAGGCACTGTGGATTTCCTTGTATTTCCGGTTCTGTATATGATACTATGATAGCGTAAAAGGCTGTCCGATAAGGGCGGCCTTCTTCTATTGTTCCCTTTTCTGGGGTGCTGCCTGGAGATTTATCATCCGGGCAGCGGGAGCGTCCCATGTATGGTGTGGCGGGGCCGGGGCGCATTAAAAGGTATTTGTAGTGATTTTGTGCCTGTGGGCACAACCAAAGGGCTTTTTAGGATTTTGTGCCTGCGGGCACAACCAAAGGGCTTTCCGATCGCCCTTTGGAAACCTTCGGGTGCTGTGAAAAGCGCAGCAGCGATTTTGGTGGAGTTGGGTGGTGGTAGGTTGCCTGCGAAAAAAAGCGTGATGAGCGCAAAAATGCTCAAGGCAGCCATGCTGCTGGGTCAGGGGCATGACATTGGGGAAGTGGCCGAAAGGGTTGGCAAGCCGGAGGATACGGTTGAAGCCTGGATGCGAAGGCCGGAATTTGCCGCACTGTGCCAGGAGGAATGCGACAAATGGCTGCTTCACTTAAAGCCCCAGGCGCTGATGCTGTTGAAAACGCTGATGGAGGCGGACGACAAAAAGCTGGGCTACAATGCGGCCAATTTCCTGTTGCGTTATGCGGCCCAGCTTGAATCGGCAGGGGAAGCGCAAATTCTGGTAAATTTCACGGGTGGGATGCCGGAGCCGGGGATGCCGGAGCAAGCGGCCAATTCGGATGGGGAATTAGGTGAAGAGGAATGAGCGGAGATACTGGATTCACTGCATCCGATGTGGTGCTGCACCACTGATGGACTCAATCGCCGCGGTGGTTCGCTGACCAATCCTCAGTCTCGCTCCGCTCGCCAGCGTCCGGAGGGCGATGCCTGGAGCATTGGAACTTCGTTCCAATACGAAACACCGGCCAAGCGAAGGCGAAGGACGGTGCGAAGGCTCAAAAGGAGCCTTCCAAAAGAGGATGACTTCTGAAAAGGAGAGGGCAAGTGTCAGAAGCATAACTATTATAATAGGAAGGAAATTTCAATGCCGATAAGCGTTGAGATCGATTACACGCCCACTGAAAAGCAGCGGCTGTTTCACGAATCGGCAGCCAACGAGGTGCTGTACGGCGGTGCGGCGGGGGGCGGCAAATCCAAGGCCATTGTGATGGATGCGCTGGCCAGGTGCCTTATGTATCCAAGAACCAAGGCGTACATCTTTCGGCGGACTTACCGGGAGCTGGAGGATACCATCATCGGGGAGGCTTTGGCGTCGTATCCCGGCAGGGTGGCCACATATAACGCAGGCCGGCACGAGATGGCGCTGTACAACGGCAGCAAGATATGCTTTCGGCATTGCGCCAGCGCACAGGATATGTACGCCTACGCCGGTGCGGAGATCCACTGGCTGTACTTTGATGAGCTGACCAGCTTCGAGCGGGAGATTTACGAGTTTATCAAGACCCGGCTGCGGGCCAAGAAGGTTATGGGCATTGTGCCGGTGGTCAGGTCCTCCAGCAACCCCGGCAACATCGGCCATGGGTGGGTCAAGGCCTATTTCGTGGACGCGGGGAAGTATTATGATTTGGTCACCCATGAGATCAGGTCGGAAGCGCTTCATGAAAGCAAGCAGTTTACCACCCAGTACATACCGGCGCTGCCCACCGACAACCCCCATATATCCAAGGATTACATATACGAGCTGGAGCGCAAGGACCCGAACCTGCGCCGTGCGCTTTTATACGGCGACTGGGACGCGTTTGAGGGCCAGGCCTTCCCGGACATCGTGAATGATCCTGATGGATACAAGACGCGCATCAATACCCACATCATCGAGCCGTTCAATATCCCGCCCCATTGGGCGCGGGTGTTTTCTTTTGACTTTGGGTATAGCAAGCCCTTTAGCTGCGGGTGGTGGGCGGTTGCCCCCGACGGCACGGCGTACCGGTACCGGGAGTGGTACGGGTGCGAAAAAAGCCATCCCAATACGGGGCTGAAGCTGACACCAAGGCAGATCGCGGAGGGGATTGTGGCCAGGGAGGAGCAGGAGATCAGGGACAATATCTTCATCGACCGGGTGGCGGACCCATCCATTTTCGACCGAAGCCGGGGCGATTCGGTGGCCCAGCAGATGGAGCCCACCGACCGGCTCAAGGGCGTATTTTTCCGGCCCGGCGACAATACGCGCCTGGCCGGCAAGGCGGCGCTGCATGAGCGGCTGCGGTTTGATGTTTCAGGCAAGGCTGCCATCTATGTTTTTGATACCTGCCGGGACTGGATACGCACCGTGCCGGCCCTGCCCTATGACAAGCGGCGGGTGGAGGATGTGGATACGGAGGCCGAGGATCACGCCTATGATGACACCAGGTATTTTTTGATGTCCAGGCCCATGCCGGTGAGGCAGTTTCATAAGGCGGCGAAGGTGATCAGCCCGTTTGTGAAGGGCAAGGGTGGGTGAGGGAGGCAGTAAGCGTGCTGGCGCAATGCTCGGAATTTTACGCAGGGGGCGTAGGG
>JAEZLW010000172.1 GCA_023415145.1 Bacillota bacterium
ACGTAGTGGAGATGGAACTGAAAAACGGCGATACCTATGATGGGAAGAAAAACGCCTTTACCCTGAGCAAGGAAAACACGGCGCCGGTATTACGGGCGGAAATCACCAGTCTTAACAAATCCATCGCCGATGGGACACGGGTGGACGTGGCCGGCGAGTATGGTTCCGAACGGACGTCGGTGGAAAGAACGGTGCTGGAAGGCGACGGAAAAAAATATGTATACGTCACTCTGACCGAGAACATCATCTCCATCAAGGGCGGCATTACCCGCATGGTTACCGACGGCAGCACCGATGTGACAGTCACCTACCGGGCCAAGGAATCGGCTACGCTGGTACCTGCCAGCGCCGTGCGCAACGAGGGTGAAGGGCAGGATTATGTGTACCTCATCCAGCGCGACTGGGGCGGTTTCCTGGGTTCCAGCTCCATGAAGGCGGTTAAAACGAGTGTTACTGTGCTGGAGCGGGGCGACAAAGTGGTATCCATCCAGCAGGAGATGGATTATCAGGAGATTGCCGACCGGGAAGACCGGGCGCTGACCGACGGCTGCACCGTCATGCAATACATTGATTGAGTTGCCGGAAGGAGACGCCATGAAGGAAAAAAAGTTACGGGGCTTTCTGGTGATTTTCATCTGCGCCGCCGTGCTTATTTGGTCGGCGATATCGATTACCGCCGTAGGCCATGACCTGCAATACATGATTCCCGCTCCGCAGATGGAGCCTGGTGAACAGCAGGATCAGCAGGATGACCAGGAAGATATGCCGGCGCAAAAGCCCAACCAGGCCGCGCTGACGCTGTGGGAAAGCCTGAAAACCGCAGCCGAAAACTGGAGCGGAATCATGGAAACATATACCATGAGCGGCATTCTGGAGAAAGCAAGCATGACCGCAGATACGGAAGAAACAAAGCAGGCTAGACTCACCGCCCTGAATGAAAACGCATTCCGTCTTGCGCCGCAATATTTGCACTTTGGACGGCTGTTCTATCCGGAAGAACTGAAAAAGGGTGCGGATGTCATTCTCCTGGATGAGCAACTGGCGCTGGCTCTTTTCAAAATTGCCCAGCCCATTGGCCGTACCGTTACCATCTCCGGCATCGATTTTATGGTGGTTGGCATCTTGAGGCATACGAAGGCTGTAGGCGATAGCGAGGATTACGGCGCTTATGTTCCAATTAATTATCTGTGGGACAAGGAAATTCAATTGCAGGCTTTACAGGTGACCGCAAAGCCCATCCCCGGCGCTGGAGCGCGAGCTACCTTTTTGGCCGCCATGGAAAACTGGAAGGCGGGAGGAACGCTTATTGACCTTGGCAAGGAAGCCATGGGCGCCATGCTGCCCATCCGGATGCTGCTGTTCTTTGCAGGCGCTGCGGTGTTCTTCCGGCTGCTTTCCATCTGGAATGGCCAATTTAGACGCTTCTTTGCCGATTACAGGCAGCGGCTTACAAGGCAGTATGCTCTGAAGCTGATGCCCCGCCTTATGGTTGGAATTTTTGCGCTGTCTGCGGGGTATGGCGCGCTGGCTTTGATGATCTCCTGGCTGATTACCTATCTTGTAGCGCCTGTATATACCTTTACCGAGTGGGTACCGGCCATTTTGGTGGAATGGAAGGACATTCAAACAGCTTTCTGGCAGGTGTGGCAAAGCGCAGCAAGGCTGCAGGAACTAAGAAGCCCGGAGCTGAACCGTATCCGATTCTATGGCATGCTGACATCCTGGTTCAGCGCCGGTGCCGCTGTGGCATTGACGCTGATGTGGGTCAGGTGGTGGGCCAGGCGGGAGAAAAACATAGAGTCGATTACTGACATCGCAGCATAAACAAGTATAAAGCAAAGCGCCTCGTTCCATGTGGCACGAGGCGTTTGTTTGCATATACAAACCGTTTCTTATTGATCCATCAGCTCCAGATATTCTTCCAGCGCCCAGGCATGATCCCGCATAATGGTGCTGTGGGGCAACCCCACATAACGGATATGCCAGGGCTCCGCGATAAAGCCGGTAATCTTTTGCTTGTCCTCCTCATAGCGGATGATGAAGCCGTAGTCCCAGCAGTTGGCAGAAAGCCACAGCGCTTGCTGCGTACCCTTGAAGGTGGTACCTGGCACCGTGATGTCAAACGCCAGCCCGGTATGATGCTCGCTGGCGCCGGCATCGGCCACGGTTAGCCGTGTGGCGGAGATGGCGTCGGAGCGATTTTTTCCTTCCGCCATATAGGCGGATACCTGATTGTCAAACAACTGCTGCTGATAAGCGACGGAGCGGTAGCCCGCGCTCACCTGCCAGACGGTGAGGCCATCCTTATGCGCGGCGCGGAGCATGGTTATAAGTGCGTCGACCGCTTCTTTTTCACCCTGGATTTCGCTGCCCTTGATGGTAACGATATCGCTGGGGCAAGCCTCACGCATGTTTACTAGCTGGCGGGTTTTATAGTTTTCCGGAACAAGATTTTGCCTGTTGACGAGAATGGGTCTGCCGGCGGCGATGGAGCTGTTGGGATCGGGCGTCTGGGTAGGCGGCGGGGTGGGGGTGATGACAATCCGCTTTGCATTATCGGAATATATCAGCTCTTTGGTGGCAGGGCCTACGATGCCGTCGGCCATCAGGTTATGCTGAGTTTGAAACAGGATCACGGCGGCTTTTGTGCCGTTGCCGAACTGCCCGTCCACCTCGCCTTCATAAAAGCCCAACTCTTTTAAGCGCGATTGCAGCTTTTGTACTTCCTCACCCTTAGCGCCGTTGCGAAGCATTTGCTCGGTAGGCGTCGGTGTGGGCAGGCCGGGATCCCAGGTCACCAACTGGATAATCCCGGCTGACGGGGCCGGAGTGGGTGTCAGGCTCATTTCTACCGCCGTGCGGCCGGACAGTGACGCCACATTGGCACCCAGCCAGCCGATGACCACCAATAATATGCCAAGCAGCACAAAGCCGATGATTTGAGGGATATTCCGTCTTCTTTTTCGCCTGTCGCTGCGCATGCTGCCTCCCAGATTTTTCAATAATATCAGTATACCATTATACAACGATCCAGGCAAGGGACTCTGTCCCTTCGCGAAAAGGCCTTACCCTTTTCGCGATCTTTGCACTTTTCGCTTGCAGCCTAAAGCATTGTCCTTCGCTTCGCTCGGCCAATGCGGCTGCGGCCAGCAAAAAGTGTAAGGAAAGCTTGCTATGCAAGCGACCCGCGCGCCTGGCAAAGCCGGGCGACACGATTGCAATTGAAGGGGTTCCACCCCTTCTATGCATCCCCGATCGTATGCCCGGGGCTTGTCTACATGCAAAAGGGGACAGCCTTTTTTAGCCATCCCCCCAGTCAGCATGAAGAATGTAATTAGCAAGTGAGCCTCATATTCAGCCTAAATAGGGGATTCTCAAGGGATGTATCCCTTGAGCGGGGGTATGGGGGCAGCGCCCCTATCGTATCCTATACCGCGCCTTGGGCCAGCATGGCTTCGGCTACCTTGAGGAAGCCGGAGATGTTGGCGCCGGCGATATAGTTGCCCGCCACACCGTAGGCTTCCGCGGCTTCAGCGCTCTTTTGGAAGATATTTTTCATGATGTTGTAGAGCTTGGCATCCACTTCCTCGAAGGTCCAGGAAAGGCGGAGGCTGTTTTGACTCATTTCCAGGGCGCTGACGGCAACGCCGCCGGCATTGGCTGCCTTGCCTGGGCCAAACAGTACACCGCTCTGCTGGAAGATATGGGCGGCCTCCAGGGTGGAAGGCATGTTTGCGCCTTCGGCCACTGCGATGACGCCGTTCTTGACAAGCGCACGGGCACCTTCCTCGTCCAGCTCATTTTGCGTGGCGCAGGGCAGCGCAATCTGGCAAGGCACTGTCCAGATGCCCCGGAAGCCGGGCGTGTAAACTGCATGAGGCAGGGTGTCCAAGTATTCCCGGATACGCCCACGCCGTACCTCCTTGATTTCTCTTATCAGTGCAAGGTCGACGCCTTTTTCGTCTACAATATAGCCGTCTGAATCGCTCATGGCCACTACCAGGCCGCCCATTTGCGTGATTTTTTTCGCGGCATAAATCGCCACGTTTCCCGAACCTGAGATGACCACCCGCTTGCCTTGTACATCATGGCTGTGGTGACGCATCATTTCCTGGGTAAAATAGCATAAGCCATGCCCTGTGGCCTCCTTGCGGCCAAGACTTCCGCCATAAGTGAGGCCCTTGCCGGTGAGCACACCTTCGTAGAGGCCGGTCAAGCGCTTGTACTGGCCGAACATATATCCGATCTCCCTGGCGCCTACGCCGATATCTCCGGCGGGCACATCGGTGTTCTGGCCGATATGGCGGTACAGCTCCGTCATGAAGCTTTGGCAAAAGCGCATGATTTCGTTGTCACTTTTGCCCTTTGGGTCAAAGTCGCTGCCACCCTTGCCGCCGCCGATGGGCAGGCCGGTCAGGCTGTTTTTTAGTATTTGCTCAAAACCAAGGAATTTGATAATGGACAGGTTCACGCTGGGGTGCAGCCTCAGCCCACCCTTGATAGGCCCCAAAGCGCTGTTGAACTGCACCCTGTAGCCCCGGTTCACCTGTACGCGGCCCGTGTCGTCCACCCAAGGAACGCGGAAGATGATGCTCCGCTCCGGCTCTGTAAGCCGCTCCAACAGACCGGCAGCTTCATATTCTGGATGGCGCTGAATCACCGGGTCAAGTGTTAACAAAATCTCCTGGGCAGCCTGCAAAAATTCCGGTTCATGAGCGTTACGGTTTTGTAGTTCTTCAAGGACCCGCATGGCGTAGCTGGGCACAAAAAAGCGCTCCTTTCATTGTTGAGGGGCGCAACAAAACCAAAACCGTTGCGCCTTTGAAACGGCCAAATACATATAAACCAGACCATTAACATTGTACAGGACATGCCATTTTCTTTCAAGCTACAGTCTGAATTTACTATGTTTTCTTTTTATCAGACTTTCGTTGACGCATAAAAAGCTGAAAGGTATAATAGGTAAAATTGGCTTTGGGAGGATGCATGAAAGGGATTTTTGTTGGCATTGCGGGCGGAAGCGCCCAAAGATGCTTAGGTATCGTGAGAGACGCAGTGAAAAAGGCGGAGCGGCCTGGCCGGCTTGCCTTTGGCGTCTGTCCGGAAGAAAATGCTGATCCTGCGTCCTTTTTTCAGGCAGCCGGGCCTGCCGCGTGCCGGTTGATGACCGGGGAGGGCCTTGCGCTGAAAGACGCCTGGCAGACGGTGTATGGCTTATACGGCGGCCAGGCTTATGCGCTGCAGGTAACACCGGAAACCGTTTTTTTGGAGTACTGGGATAGGTCGCTTTTAACAGCGCTTCATGAGGCGGCAGCTGAAAGGCCGCTGCTGACAAGCTTTTTGATGCCGGACCATATACCGCGGGCTGTGGCTGTTATGGGCTTTGCACCGGAAGGTTGCATTCAAACCGCACCTGGAATGAAGGTATTGCGTGCTCTTTTGCCGCCGCGTACATTTTTCCTGTGCCCTGATTTTGTTTTTGGCGCAGGAGAATGGATGCGCAGGGCAAGAGAAGACGACTGGGACGGTACGGGTGTAATACCGCTTACGGCAAATGCCTGTGCAAACGGATTTACGGCATTTGTACCGCATGTGCCCACGATGGGCCGGGTAGCTGCCACCTCATGCATAAGGGAGCATGTTCCAGCGGGGGATTGGGGAATAAACCTGCCTGAGTTAGAGAAAGCCGCCGGAGTCTGCTTTGAGAAGCGGGAGGCCGATGCCAAAGCCCGACTAGGGATTTACACATCGAATGGACGCTACCCTGTGCAGCTTCCGCTCATGGACGGGCTTTGCCAATTCATCCGCAGACGGCGGGAACATCCCATTTCCCGGGTGATGCTGGCCACAGCCTTGGGCCGGCACAAGCCCAGCCTGCCGATGGATGCCCATCTGACGCTTTTTTCGAACCTTAGTGAGCTCAAGCGCTTGTCTTTATGCTGCTACTGCCCGCCGGAGCAGGCAAAGGTGTTGCAGCAGTATCTGCCCAATACCTATGCGCGGCAGGAGGAGGAAGGGGAGAACCTTTCATATGGCAGTGAGGAATCTTTCTTAAAAAACAAACCGTATTTTATCGCCGAGGCGGCCCGCCATTTTCCCTCACACACCCATTATGGCTGGATCGACATGGATTATGTAAAACATCCTGTTTACCCAAATGCCGTGTTCGTTTGGGACGAGATGACAGATCACAGGATTCATATGGCGCAGGTAGATGGCCAGGTGGATACAGGCCTTTTGATTGTACCCAGGGGAAAGGTTGAATGGCTTTTAGCTACCGCAGCAGTATTGAATCCCGATCCGGCGTTGGGGTATGGAGATGTGGGGCTGTTTCAGTGCCTTAAGGATACATATCCCGACGAGTTTGCCCTTCATCCCATGGAAAAAAGACACATGCTTCTATCCCTGTGCCAGCCTATGATTCACGGAGGAATGCTGTATGATGCCTAAGAAGGTTTCTGATTCCCTCACCGAACAGGTACACATCGTATTGCCGGAGGATATCAACGGTTATAACCGCCTTTTTGGCGGCAGGCTGATGGCCTGGATCGACATAGTGGCCGCCGTGGTCGCCCGCCGCCACAGCGGCCGGGAAGTGACCACCGCCTCTGTTGACCGGCTGGAATTCCAGGCGGCAGCCCATTTGAACACCACCATTGTGTTGTCCGGGTGTGTCACGTATGTAGGCCATACCAGCATGGAGGTGCGGGTGGACACATTTGCCGAGGCGCTTGACGGCCAAAGGCAGCGGGTGAACAGGGCATACCTTGTGATGGTGGCGCTGGATGAAAATCAAAAGCCCACCCCCGTGCCGCCCCTTGAGCTTACAACAGACAAGGAACGCAGGGAGTGGGAAGGCGGTATCCGCCGCAGCGAGTTACGCAAGATACGCAGCGAAGAGCACTTCTAGTTTCGGGAAAATGCCAGTGTCATTTTCTCAATTATTTGAGCCAAACATGCTGAGCAAAGAGTACAAAAAGCACCAACGCCGCAATAAAGATCAGCGCAACCAGCAGCCCCGCACCGGTGGCTGCAAGCATAAAACGCCGCGTTTGCCGGCTGTCCATGGCGGAAACCGGTGTGAGCTCCTGCCCGTTTGCCGGTTTACGCTTCCTTCGTAAAAAAGGAACGGGCATACCGGGAACATCCATGGAGACGATGGTCCGCCCGTCATCCACCCATTTTTCTTTTTGCTTAACCATATCCTATACCTTTGCGCTTTCGCCGGGCAAGGAAGAATCTTCCCCGGCAGGTTTGCCAATGTCGTTATACAAATGACAGCTCACAAAATGGCCTTCGCCAACTTCCAGATTCCTTGGAGCTTCCGTTTTGCATACATCCATGCAATGGCGGCAGCGCGTGTGGAACTTGCAGCCGGACGGCGGATTGGCGGGGGAGGGGATGCTGCCTTCCAGTATGATGCGGTTCATTTTTACGGCAGGATCGGGTACGGGGATTGCACTGAACAGAGCCTGGGTGTAAGGATGCAGGGGTTTTTGAAAAATATCCGCCTTGGGTCCGTACTCCACCAGGCTGCCCAAGTACATGACGCCGATGGTGTCGGCAATATGTTCCACCACAGACAGGTCATGGCTGATAAACAGGTAGGACAGGCTGTACTCCTGCTGTAGCTCCTTGAGCAGGTTGATAATCTGCGCTTGAATGGAAACGTCCAGTGCGGATACGGGCTCATCGCAAACAACGAATTCGGGGTCAAGCGCCAAAGCCCTGGCAATGCAAATGCGCTGGCGCTGGCCGCCGGAAAACTCGTGGGGGTAGCGGTCCTTGTGGTAGGTTTGCAGGCCGCAGGATGCCATGATGCGGTCGATGTAGTCGTCAAACTCCCCGGCGGGCACGATATGGTGTTCACGTACCGCTTCACCGATGATCTCACCTACGGGCAGGCGTGGTGATAGGCTGGAATAGGGGTCCTGGAAGATAATCTGCATCTTGGGCCGAAGGGCCCGCAACTGTTCATGGGTAAGCTGATGCAGGTCCTGTCCGTTGAAATAGATGCTGCCGGATGTCTTGTCGTTCAGCCGAAGCAGCGTACGGCCCACAGTCGTTTTGCCACAGCCGGATTCGCCAACCAGGCCCATGGTAGTACCGCGCTTGATGCGGAAGGAAATATCGTCCACGGCCTTCACATGGCCCACCACATGCTGAAAAAGGCCCGCGCGGATGGGGAAATACTTTTTCAGGTGCCGTATATCCAGTATGTTTTCCGTCTCATTGACGGTGGTCAACTGCTTTTCAGCCATTGTTCTTTCCCTCCTCCTTCACGCAATCCTCGCAGCGGTAACAGGCCACAAAATGAGTATCTGAAACTTTGAAAAACGGAGGATATTCGCCTTCACATTCCTTCATGCTGTATTCGCAGCGGTCTTTGAAGTAGCAGTAGTTGGGCATGTTGATGGGGTTGGGCACCTTTCCAGGTATGCTGTACAGCTTTTCCACCTGTTTGCCGACTATGGGCTTGGATTGCATAAGGCCTAAAGTGTAAGGATGGCGCGGGTCATGGAATATTTCCTGGGCGGTGCCTTTTTCCACCACGCGCCCGGCATACATGACCACCACGTAATCAGCCATCTCGGCGATGACGCCAAGATCATGGGTGATAAGCATGATGCTGGAATTGATCTTGTCCTTGAGGTTCCGAAGCAGGTCCAGGATCTGTGCCTGGATGGTTACGTCCAGCGCGGTGGTGGGCTCATCCGCAATAATAAGCCGGGGGCTTAAAGCCAGCGCCATGGCTATCAACACCCGTTGGCGCATGCAGCCGGCCAGCTCATGACGATACATGGAATATACGCCCTGGCTATTGGCAATGCCAACCAGTTCCAGCATATCCAGCGTATGCTTGTGAACGTCTACCTTGCTCATGTCCGGGTTATGCAGGGAAATGACTTCGTCAATCTGCATGCCGATGCGGAAAACGGGGTTCAGGCTGGTCATAGGCTCCTGAAAAATCATGGAAACCTTGTTGCCACGAATCTTTTGCATGACCGCAACCGGCGCTTTGGCAATATCATAAGCCTTGTCGCCCATGTTCAGGCGGATGGCCCCTTTTACGATCTGGCCCTGGGGCCGCTGCACCAACTGCATCAACGACAGGCTGGTAACAGATTTGCCGCAGCCCGATTCGCCCACGATGCCTACCGTTTTCCCCACAGGTACGTCGAAGGATGCGCCGTCCACAGCTTTGACCGTTCCGATGTCGGTGAAGAAATAGGTGTGCAGGTCATCAAACTCCACCACGTTGTTTTGATCCCGCATGGTGGTCAGGTATTCCGATTCCGGCACATTCTTGCGGTTGCGCTGCTTTTCGATGGCGTTGGTGATCTGACGGTTACGCTTGCTGATGCGCCGTGATTCTCTGGCGGAGATATAATTGGCGTTCTTTGTGCCGCTCTTTTTTGCGAACATACTCATAAAATCCCTACCTTTTCATCTTGGGGTCAAAGGCGTCGCGAAGGCCGTCACCCACAAAGTTGAAGCCAAGCACCGTGAGCAGTATCAGCAAGCCCGCCGGAATCCAAATGAACCAGAAGTTGGTCATGACATGGATATCGGTAGCGGCGTTGATGATGCTGCCCCAGGAGGCCAGAGGGTATTTGACGCCCAGGCCAAGGAAGGACAGTGTTGCTTCGGTGATGATGATGCCACCCAAGCTCATGGTGGCCTGCACAATAAGCAGAGGCATAACGTTAGGTACAAGGTGGCGGAAGATACGCCTGGAAACGCTGATGCCCGTAGCTTCAGCGGCTGTCATGAAATCCTGTTCACGAAGGGAGAGTATCTGGCCGCGTACGACCCGAGCCACACCCGTCCAACCCAGGATGCCAAGAATAAACATCAGAAAGAATATGCGTGTGTTGGAGGGAACCTCCATCGTATCCATGACCGCACCGGCAATAATCACCATGGGCCAGAAGGGAATACAGTTGAACAGGTCTACAAAGCGCATGAGGAACGTGTCGATTTTTTTGCCGAAGTAACCTGAAACGCCGCCGATGATGATGCCGATAAACATTTCAATGAACACGACCACGAAGCCCACCAGCAGGGATACACGTCCGCCGTACATGAGCCGAGTCATCACATCCATGCCGTTGGAATCCGTACCAAGCCAATGCTCCCCTGAGGGATAGGCATACATGTCCAGCAGTTGGGATTCCATTTTAGTCATAGCGGTGTAGGTTGTATTTACCAGGGTGATGGTATAGGCCGTTTCCACTCCGTTTTCATCGGTATAGGCAAAGGCCTTCAGGCCATCGCCTATCGCCTGCCGGAAGGCAGTTTTGAAACCAACGGTCAGGAACACATCGGTGGCAATGGGGTTGACAATAAAATTGGATATGGAGGCGTAAGGACGCATCGCACCGTCTTCCTGAACGTGAACGACAGTGCTGCCGTCTTCGTAGGCAAGCGTATAGGTCAACCCCTCGTACAGGAAGGAAAGCGCTTGCGCCTGTATGGCCTTCTCACAGTGAAGACGGAAGCCGAAGGAAGAAACAACAGCATTGTCCGCCTGATTGAAAGCATCGTAGATCAGCATGCTGGCGATGGCGCAATCCTGGGTGGAGCTTAGTGTATAGCCCTTGCCTACCTTGGTATAGGCATATATGACACCGTCCACGCTGAAGGAGGTTTGCTTTGCCGCCACAGCGCTTTCGAAAGCTTCCTTCACAGTGTCGGTAATCACGGCATCGCCAATGGGTTGATATTTCATCTTGCCGCCCAGAGCCAATATGCTGGCAGCCTCATTGTTGATCAAAATGCGGAAGAAGCTTTTGCCTTCTTCAACAATCGTATAATCCTTGCCATCGGCGGAAAAGGCAGTTTGCTTCTTGTTTACGGCAAGGATGAATTTCGCCGCGGCAGCGTTGGAGAACTTTTGCCCTTGTGCGGCTGTGTAGCGCAGTTCGGCATTGACGACAGCACCGGCATAGTCCTTGGGGATGTATTCATACTTTTTAAAGGTCTGCCCTTCTTTGTATGGCATCAGAATGCCGCCCAAAAACGAGAACAGGAACATGGAGATGAGTATCACAATGCCGACAATGGCCAATCTGTTGCGTATAAACCGTTTAAAAACCATCATACCGGGGGATAGCACCTTCACCCGCTGCTCGTCATCCAAACGCATCGGAGCGTTTTCTTGAGGGGTTTTGGTGTCAAGCGTTACATTGCTCATCTTTCACACCTCCTCAATTTACCCGCACCCGGGGATCGACCACAGCGTACATCACGTCCGCCACAAGGAGGCTGACCTGCGTCAGCACCGTGAGGAACACCAGATAAAACATGGTAAAAGGTATGTCGCCCGCAACCATGGCCTGGAAGGAGATGTAGCCGATACCGGGGATACGGAATAAAGTTTCGGTGATCATGCTGCCGCCGAACATGGCGGGCAGCAGATAACTCATGTAGGACACGAGGGGGATCATCGTATTGCGGAAGGCGTGCTTGTTGATAACCGTTTTTTCAGGAAGACCCTTGGCGCGGGCAGTACGGATGTAATCGGAGCTTAGCACTTCCAGCATGTTGGTGCGGGTATAGCGCATGAGGCTGCCGAGGTTGAGCATGGAAAGCGTCAAAACAGGCATGATCATATGGACAGCCATGTCCCAGAACTTGCCCCAACCGCTTAAGTGCTCGTAATACCGGCCTACAATGCCGTACAGGTCTAGCCAGCCAAGATTGATTGAGAAAATGTATTTCAAAAGCGTTGCCAAAAAGAAGGAGGGCAGGGACAGCCCCATCAGCGCAAAAACGGTAACGGAGTAGTCCACCAGGCTGTACTGCTTTCTGGCGGCCAGTATTCCCAACGGTATGCAAACGGAAATTTCAACGATCAACGTAATGGCATTCAAAATGACGGAATACCAGATAACGTCTTTGAATTTTTCAATGACAGGCACGTTAAACGCCCATGATTCCCCAAATTCACCTTTAAGAGCGCTGCCAAGCCAACGGATAAAACCTGAAAAAATGTCTGTATCCAAGCCGTATACGGAATTCAATTGAGCCAGCAATTCGGTATAGCTTTTGGCACCGGGCAGGTTGGCCCGCTGCCTGGCAATGGTTTCAACATAGGATGTGGGCAGGCAGCGGATAACGGCGTAAGCTACCATAGCCCCTAAAAATACAATGACCAGTCCCAGAAAAATTCTTCGAAGTATGAATTTGGACATGAATTGACCCCTTTTCCAGCCTTTGCGCCGTGTGATAAACTACCGTACTCCGAAAAGTAAACGTATACTGGAGCTGCGCTGAGGCGCAGCTCCAGTACAATGAAATTGCTAGGAAGCTTACTTCATTTCCAGAAGCTCTACATCCTGCGCCCAACCCCAATAGGTGGTGATATCAGGGGTCACTGTATCCATATTGATGCGCTGGGTGCTGAAGATGGTGCAATTCTGGCGCTGATAGGCAGGAACCTCCACGGCCCAGTCCACAATGATGTCCAGGGCAGTCTTGTACACGGCCTTGCGGTATGCCTGATCGTCACTCTTGCGGGCGTCGATGATGGCGGCATCCAGATCAGCATCGGCAATGTGGTAATGGTTGGAGTCGGAGCCGTCCTTGCCCACGATGTTGGAGCTGTGGTAGACCTGGTACATATCCGGATCGATGGTGGACTGCCAGGCGGCGCACCACATGTTCTGGGTACCGGCGTCCAGGGCGTCCCACATAACATTGGGGTCAGCGGGGTCGTTGATCTTCAGGGTGATGCCGATCTTCGCCAGAGCTTCAGAAGCATCGGTAAGCACTGCGAAGGAGGGATGATCGCCCGTGCCGTCGCCGGCGATGAACACTTCGTAGGTCAGGCTGGCACCTTCGGGGGCGGCAGTAAAGATACCGGCAGCCTCGTCATAGGTGTAGCCGGCAGCCTTCAGGAAGCCCTTGGCAGCTTCAAGAGCGGCAGCATACTTGTCTTCGGCGGTCATATCGGAGGTATAGATGTCCTTGCCTTCCACATCCACGGAGAAAGCAACCTTGTAGCCTTCGTCGGTGGGCTGGGGAGCGGCCCAGGAGGTGTTGGAGATGGGGTAGTTGATGACGGAAGCAGCCTCGCCATAGTAGCTGTCGTACGCTACGCTGCGGTACACGGCCAGCACTGTAGCCAGCGCCTTGCGCAGGTTCTTGGAGGCATCGGACGCAGGTTCGCCGCCCACATTCATGGTGTCGGCGTTCATGCCGATGTAGCCGTAGCCAAGGTTGTCAACCTTGCTGGTGGTAATCACGTCACCGGTGATTTCCTTGTTGCTGTTGTAGCC
>JAEZLW010000153.1 GCA_023415145.1 Bacillota bacterium
GAACACTCATGCAGTTCTATTTCCTAACGTTTTTGCCCCTTGATATTGTCAAAGCATTGGGAGCTGCCGCTGTGGCCAGGCAGGTGAACAGGGCGCTAAGGAAATAATGCTTTGGCATAAAAAACAACGACTCCCCCGCATGGTTGCAGGGGAGTCGTTGTATTTGTTTGTTTAGCCTACCGTTCCGGGTATGTTCTGATCCAGTGGCACCAAATTGATCAGTAAAGGCAAAAGGCTGGGCTTGCTGAAAAACTCCATCACCAATGCATTCAACTGCTCCTGCGTTTGATTCTCCAGTTGTTCTGCCGCCGCCATGTCCACAGGTTGGAAAGACCAAGGCGGCGTAGTTTTGAACTGTCCGTCAAGCTTCCAGTCTATCTCATCGCTCACTACGTGCACTTGTGCATTCAGTGAGGTGGAGGCGTTGCGTGCCTGTCCGCTTTTGATCTGAAGGGACGCATCAAGCTGTACAGGATCAGTCATGGCATATTGCGCCTTGACCTCTTCCGTCACTTCTCCGTTGAGATGGCTCCAGTCTGGGGCCAGCCTTATAGACAGTGTATAATCCTCATTGTTCTTGCCTTCATCATCAACAGATATCCACTGTGCAAACGCTGTCTGGTAAGAAACCGACAAAGCCTTTTCTGCATACATCGGGGTGGTAGCGTCCACCTGCCAATTGGGAATCTCCGCAGGAAGATAGCGTATGATTCCCTCATACGCCTGACGCTGAACAAGGCTTGTCTGGTTAGAAACCGAACGCCTTGTGAAGCTCCATGTTCCTGCATTCGTTTCAAGGGCAACTTCCAATGCTTCGCCCAACTCCTCGGCCAATACGGCAAAGGATAACTGCTGTAAGCCGTCTGCCGTGCCGCCAAGGGGCAGCGAAACCGACGTTTCCAATAACTGGCCAGCAGTGGAAACGCGGCGCAGCATGGTGATTTCACCGCTTAGCGGCAGTGCGTCCACCGCCTGGAAATAAAAGCTTTGCAGCGCAGGATTCAGGTACAGATCAGCCTGCTCCTGTGTCATCTTCGCCCACAAAAGCGGCAGCAGCGTTTTATCAGCCAGCAGGTCCATCAAAAGCTGCTTCAGCTCTGCCTTGAAGGCGGCTGCAGGAATATGGTATGAGACCTTTATCACCGTCACGCCGCTTACCGCATCTTTTGCAAGCTCCGGAGCATTGGCAAACCCCTGCATCCACAAATCAATTTTGGTCAAATACGGCGCGGCAGCCTCGGAAAGCTTTGCAGACTCATTTTCATCCTCCGGGAAGAAGATGTTCAGCAGCGCTGCATTTCCGGGCGTCTGCTGCATTGCCCCATCCCCAGCAACAAGGCCGCCAAGAAGCGATTCCCACCCTCCCGTAAAGCTGTACAGCTTCCCGGAAGTCAGCCCTGCATCCAGCACCAAAGCTTCGTCCTGCCCGTACAGAATCGTTTTGACAAGCTCCCCGCCATCACCGCCCTTGAGGGAAAGCACTGTCTGGCTTTGATCTTTTTGCAGTATATACTGCGCGTTAAGGGTCAGCCCTTCAAGCCCATTCGGGCCGGAAACCGTTACAGTCCCCTTCAGACCGGATCCTGCATCCAACTGCCTTTGCATTTTGTACAATAGCTCGGATTCTGCGCAGGCCCCGCTTAAGAGCACAGGGGAAACAGCCAACAGGATTGCGGCTGCCAGCCCCATCCAACGCTTTTTCACCGTCCATCCCTCCATCTGTTATTGACCTACCATAAAAGCATCCTTGTATAATCTTTCCCAGCTATCCTCGGAGATATTTTGCGAAATCAGCACCAGGCAATCGGGGGGGAGTGACAAAACCGCCTCCCAGATGGCATTCACCGCCATTTCCTGGGCGTTCTGCTTCAATTGGGCCAACCCGTCCTCCCCAATATCGTCCAGGGAAACGGTATCCTTTGTCTGAGCCCAGCGAACGCCCGCTGTTTTGCCGGCCAGCACGGAAAACGTAACATCAGTCATTACCGACTTGTTTCTGGCCCACGTAATGCGCGCGCTGCCTTTGACTGAGAACTCGTCCCCCACCTGATACGTAAGCAAACTCGGCGCAATCGCAAGTGTGTGTGCCGTTTCCCCGTCATCGGTATGGGTCTGCTTGATTTCGCCTTCCAGCCTTTGGTTATCCTCTGCCAGCAAACAACTTAGCTGTCCTGTCCACTGTGTTCTGCCGGTTTGATTGTTCAGCCTGCTTTTGCTATCCAGGCTGAAAGACAGCTCGTTTTTGTCCTGCAGGCTCTGTATCGTCAAATCCCCCGCAACCGTGAGATAGTCCGTTCCTTTTACGGCAGGTGATTTCAGGCTCAGTGTGTGACGGTTCACATTTTCGTCTGTTGAAAACGTCCATAAAAAGGTGATCTTCCGGGGAACAATGTTCTCAAACCCCATGGTTGCTTTGACGCCAAGGCCTATGTTTTTCCCTTCCGCCGTTTGATACAAGGTAACAACAGCATCGCCGTCCATGATCAGCGTTGAAATAAGTGCAGCAGCTTCCGGCCAGTTCATCTCATCGGCCAGCATCATAAGGCTGTCCCGAATTTGCTGCGCGCTTTCCTCCGGCACGGTATAGATCATTGCCTTTTTCGCCGTGCATGATGAGGATAAGCGATAAGAGCTGACCTTTTCCTTCCCGAAGGCATCAAGGCCAGCCAGCGCTTCCGGTATCTTTTCCGCCAGCATGTTAGGATCAGGAATATCCCCCACCCAATCAGGAATCTCCACACCGCTCCCTAAGAGAATGTCCAGCGGCGAACGGCTGGCGCTAGTAAACGTTATGCCAGGCAGAAGGGAAGTTTGAGCAAGTATCTGATGCATTCCCGACTGTTCCATGAAATCGATCACAGGCAGCCTGCCGATGATCAGCCGTGTCTGTGTGGTTTCCTCCTGCCCATTTCGCCGATATCCGATCTGTACCCTGCACTCCGCTAGCAGGCGGTTCATGGCAGCTACCGTCTGCTCATCATAAGGCAGCAGCGCATGGAGCGAAGCAGACATGGAGACATCAACCGCCTCGCCGCCCTCGATCCTACGGAGCCAGTCATCCAGCATGGGAGTAAAGGTTTTGGCTCCTTCTGCCACAGCGGCAGAGACAAACAAACAGCCGATAAGCAACAGCGCAATGACTCTTCCCGCACAACTGCCCAGCAGGCGCTTCATCATCAGAAAACTCCTTCCGGAACCCCACATCTGAAGGAACGAATCTGCCGTGGAAAACCCTGCATCAGTTGGACATTTCCTCCAAGGATTGATCTGTCTGAAGCCACCCAGCAAGGCATGCTTCCAGCTCTGCCATGGTCTTTGCGGCATTTGCCCTCACACGCAGCTTTGACGCGCCTTTCAGGCCGCCCGCATACCAGCCCACATGCTTTCGCATCTCGCGGACAGCCACGCTCTCCCCTTTCCATGCTGCCATCATACGGGCGTGGCGCACCGCTGTTTGGACCCGTTGGAGTATGGTGGGAGGGTGAACTTCTTCCCCGCGAAACAGCGCTTTTGCCTGAGAAAATATCCAGGGGTTGCCCATGGCACCACGGCCAATGAGCAGCCCGTCGCAGCCGGAATACTTCCATAAACGCAGCGCATCGTGGGCATCAAACACATCCCCGTTGCCGTATACGGGTATCGATAAAGCCTGTTTCACCTGGGCGATTTTATCCCAGTCAGCCTTTCCGCCGTACTGCTGGCTGCGGGTGCGGCCATGGATAATGACGGATTTTATGCCCGAGTCCTTCGCAAAATGGGCCAATTCCAGCACGTTGATGGAGCTGTCGTCCCATCCCAGGCGCAGCTTGACGGAAACTGGGAGGGTTACGGCTTTTGCCACTTTCTCCATAATCTCAGCCGCAAGCTTCGGTTCCCGCATCAGTCCGCTGCCTTCCCCGCTGCCGGCGATCTTTGGGGCAGGACAGCCCATGTTGATATCAATACCCCGGTACCGGCCGGTTTTTTCCAGCTTTTCGGCAGCCCAGGCCATCACATCAGGCTCCTTGCCGAAAATTTGCACAGTAACCGGGCCTTCCAAAGGATGCGTCTTAAGAAGCTGCTCTGTAGCAAGATTGCCTGGCGGCGCACATTTTAAGCCCATGGCGCTGACCATTTCTGTATAAGCGGCGTCACAGCCCTGTTCAAAGCACAAAAGGCGAAAAGGCCAATCGCTGACCCCTGCCATGGGGGCCAGGCGAAGGTCGGGTGCGGTCATATCATGCCTCCGTGGCTACAGGGAACTGGGCCATGCGGCATACCGTTTCCCCATATGGCGTCAGGATGAGCGTGAGCGCTTCACCTTGCGTCACTGGCGCAATGGGCGGCATTTGAGGTCTGTCTCCTTTTTGATTCCAGTCAGGAATCATTTTGAACACAGCGTAAACTGCAAGCTTTTCCTCACCGGGTTTTCCGGTAAGCGAAGCGGTCATCGCCTCCTGTTGGTCAAGCGCAAGCTGCCACAAGGGCTGCTCCCCATCCACCTGCAGTGCCATCAAAAGCGGCCCATACTCCACCGCCGCGCTTTGGTGGTGCCAGCGGGTCAGCCTCGGCTGCATGGGCAGGGATAAATGCACCGTATCTCCATCCTGCCATGTACGGTTCAGCTCAAAAAAGCTTCCGGACTCAGCGCTTTGAGCACCTTCATTGTTAACCTGTACGCAAGCGTCTTGCGCCCAGGCGGGAATACGTACATGCAGCGGGAAGGCTACAGGCTTCTTTGCCTGTATGGATAGTGTCACCTCTCCATCGAGCGGATACTTCCCCTCCACCCGTATGGAAAGGGCAGTGCCGCCTATCTTCCAGCGCAAAAGCGAGGGGACGTAGCTCATCAGCACCAGCCCATCATCCTTTGATGCCATCCAAAGGCCGGATGCATAGCCTGTCATGCCTTTGAGCCAGGCATCAACCCAAGGGCCAATCTCCGCAGCAGGCGGGGTTTCCATCATGAACGGCCCGTTCACACGCTGGTTGGGCCGCACGAGGCCGTTCTTTTCCATCGCCGGCAAGATGTTCAAAGCAATCTTCTCCCAGGCATCGGCGGTTTGTGCGCCGCCCAGGTTAGTCAGCAACTGTTCCAGGGAGAACATGGCTTCCGCTACCGCCCGGCCATCCATACCGCAGGAAGGGTCGCCACCCATCAGCGAAGGTTCCGCGGCAAATAGTCCATGGGCCGTTCCATGGTAGCGCATCACCTTTTCCAGGCCAATCTTGCCGGCTTCCTTTTCCTTGCTGCTGCCAGAAAAGCGGGAAAGAATCGCAGGCGTTTTCAGTCCCCTGGCCAGCGCCAGCCCATCGGCCATGATCTGCTGCTTTTCATAGTAGGTCCGGGTCGCGGCATCGGGCGAGGAAAGCCCTTTCTTCATTTCCTCCGGGGGAATATGCTTTTGAAAGGGCCGCGTTACCGGGAAGGTATGAAAAAATCCTGTCCAGTCCAGTCCCAGCGCACGAAGCTTATCCAAAAGATGCAATAGAAAGCTTTTGCCTGAATAATTGTACAGGCAAATGGCCGCATAGCCGTATTCCCCCGTCAGCGCCGCACTGTTTAGGTCTGCAAACAGCTTTTCCGCATGGCGGAACACATATTGCATCCGCTTTAGAAGATACACCAAAACCCGCTTGTCCGCCGTGGCTGCGTACCAGACGATAAGCCCGCGGATGATCGATGATTGGGTGGCGAGATCTTCACCCGCCTCCAAAGAGCCATCCTCCCGTCCAGCCAAAAGGATCGCTTCCACCCGGCCCTTTACCATTTCCGTCAGCGCCGGATCTTCTGTCAGTAAGGCCAACGATGCGAAGCCTAAAAGACGCTCATCTTCCCAGGCCATTTGCTTTACCCAACGGGCGGCATCCTTGAGCCGCTTTAAAAGCTCTCCATGAGGATGCACCGCCTTTAATGGCAGCGGGGCGAAAAAAGCGTCCGTCAGGGGCGCTTTGGCTAATATCGGTTTCTTGGGCATTGACATCCTCCTGCCTGAATTTCACAGCTCATATCATATGCTTGTCTACAAAACCATTATACGTCATGGGCACTGTACGTCAAGTTATTATCAGCTTTCGAAGCCAGCCGTCTTTAAAAAAGCCAGCATGCCCTTTTGCCCGTCCTCCGTTTGCTTGAAAACGCCCGCGTCCGCAAGCACACGGCTGCATACCTTAGCCACTGCCGTATCCAGTACCTGACGGGCATTTTCGCAGGTTATGCCTGTTCCCGTTTTCGCAGCTATATCCTTCAACCAGGTGTAATGCTTAAAGGATGGGTCATCTTCGGTAGGCTCGGTCAATTCTTTTTCCCCGGTGAGATATCCTTCCAATGCTTTCAGTTCATCCTTCAGGCGGCCCGGAAGTATGAACAGCCCCATCACCTCGATGAGGCCGATGTTTTCCTTTTTGATGTGATGCAGCGGCGCGTGGGGGTGGAACAGCCCCAGCGGATGCTCCGCTGTGGTGAGGTTGTTGCGCAGCACCAGCATCAGACGGTAACCGCCCTCTGTTCTTCGTAAAATGGGCGTTATCGTGTTATGATTTTCCGAAGTCCGGGCAAGGATATCCCTTTCAGGGTCGCTGTAGCCACGCCAGGCGTCAAGCACACGAAGTGCCAGGGATATCAGTGTCTTCCTATCCTCCCCCGTAAGCGAAAGCACGGACATGGGCCAATCCACCACCGCAGCCGTTACGCCAGGCACAGGAGACGTTAGCGAACAGCGGTCTTTGGCCCTGTCCATGGGAAAAACATAATTCCCGCCCTGAAAATGGTCATGGTTCAGTATGGAGCCGCCCACAATGGGCAGATCGGCATTGGAGCCAATGAAGTAATGAGGAAACTGATCCACAAAATCAAACAGCCGCTCGAATGAATGACTGTTGATGACCATGGGCACATGTTCGCCATTGAATATGATGCAGTGCTCCTTGTAGTAAAGATACGGCGAATACTGGAAATACCAGTCATCCCCTGCCAGTTTGACGGGCACCACCCTGTGATTTTGTCTGGCTGGAAAGTTCAGCCGCCCCGCGTAACCGGGATTCTCTATGCACAGCATGCACTTGGGGTAGCCTGACTGCGGGGCGGTTTTTAGTTTGGCGATCTCCCGGGGATCCTTTTCAGGTTTGGAAAGGTTGATGGTAATCTCCAGCTCCCCGCAATCCGTTTTTGCAAAATACCGGATGTTTTTTTTGATCTGGTCCACCCGTATGTAATCACAGTCACGGCAAAGCTGATAAAACCACTGTGTGGCCGCCTCCGGCCCCTGCGTTTCCCGAAGCCGTTGAAATTCCCGGCGGACAACGGCGGGCGCTGGCGTTACGCATCCCATAAGCCGGGTACCGAACAGCTCCCGCTCGGTGGGTGTGTCCTCAATAAGGCCCATTCCCACGGCTGCATCCAAAAGCTTGTCCAAAGAAACCGTCGCCGTCATAGGCAGCAGATCATGTGTCGCTATTTCACCCGGCGCGTCCAGATGCATTGCATCAAGAAGCAGGTTTCTGACAAACGCCAAATCCTCCCGCTCCACAAGTCCCTTCTCCCCTGAAAAAAAGAGCAGCTCCTCCACTGCCCTCTGCGCCGCCAGTACATGCGTCATGCTCAGAACCCCGTTTCCATGAAACTTTTCCAACATTGCCACCTTTGTCCGTTTGCATTATAATGGAGAAATCCGGCGGGTGTCAATGCGCACCGTCGGAAAGTATCAATTTGAAATGAGGAAGAATATGATCCGTCATATCGTTCTGTTCTGGCTCAAGGACAAGTCCCCGGCAAATATTGAGGAAGCCGCGCAAAAGCTACGCTCCATGGAAGGCAAAATCGAGGGCATGATTTCACTGGAGGTAGGCGTGGATAGTCTGCACAGCGACCGCTCCTGCGATCTGTGCCTTACCACAGTGTTTGACACCATGGAATCGCTGGAGCGCTACCGCACCCATCCCGTTCACCTGCCGGTGCAAAAGCATATGCATCAGGTTCGTGAAAGCTCATACAGCGCGGATTATATCATCGCTTAAAGTAAGCATACAATAATTGACCTGATACACCAGAAAGCCACTTTAAGGAGCAGCATGTTTTATGCCGCTTCTTTTTTTTGCTGATAATAATCATAACATGTTCATTGACAAGATCTTTGATTACCATTATACTATCGTTATTCGATATCGTTTTGCGATATCGAATGGGAATAAGATATTTAGGATGCGCAAATACTTTGCAGAATGTAAAGTACCGCATGGCTGAAGCATAATGAGAGTAGGCGGAAAAATGTTTGAACTGACTGGTGTCAAGTACAAAGAAATTTTACATATTCCGGAACTGACCATAGAGGAAAACCGTATCACTACGCTGATGGGGCCCAGCGGCAGCGGCAAATCCACACTTTTGAAGATGCTGAACAAGTTGTATTCCCCCACGGATGGACACATCAAATACAACGGCACAGACTTAAGCAAGATTGATTCAGTGCTGCACCGCAGGCAAGTAGCCATGCTATCTCAAAATGCCGTCATGTTTCCCGGAACAGTAAGGGACAATTTGACAGCGGGCCTCCGCTTTCAAAAAAAAGATGTCCCATCCGAGGAAAAATTGCTGGCCGCACTGGAAAATGTGAAGCTGAAGAAGGATTTGAACCAGCATGCCCAATCCCTATCCGGAGGTGAAAAGCAGCGCCTGGCCCTAAGCCGGGTATTGCTGCTGGACCCCAGCGTTTATCTATTGGATGAACCTTCCTCTGCGCTGGATGAAGAGACGGCAGAATCGCTCATCCATATGCTGGCCGGCCATGTCCGCAAGACGGGGAAAACCCTTGTTTTGGTAACCCATGCCAAGGCACTGTCTGACCGCTATTCGGATGATGTGATTGAAATAGCCGGCGGAAGGTGCTTACGGAAGGAGAGGCGGCAATGAAGGGTGTCATGAATCTTAACGTAGTGCAGGTAGCTTTTGCCTATGTATTTGTACTGATTGTTCTGGTCATCGTCCGCTCGCGGGACATTCGAAGGGAAAAAGAAATCATCCTTTCGTCTGTGCGGATGACACTGCAATTGATCCTGGTGGGATATGCGCTTGTGTATGTTTTCGAATATCCCAATGCACTGATAACCATTCTTCTGATCGTTTTGATGGAATCCTTTGCCGTGTATACGGTTTTCAGGAAATTCAGAGGCAAGCTTTCATCCAGGCTGAAGCAAGTCATTGCTTTTTCCATGGCCGCGGGGACGATATCATGCCTTTTATACTTCCTTCTGATAGTCGTCCGCATCTCCCCTTGGTATGATCCACAATACTTCATACCAATTGCTGGAATGATTGTAGGTAATTCCATGACAGGTATTTCTCTTGGCGTCAAGTCACTTCTGGATGGCATGACAAGCCAGCGTATATTGGTAGAGGAGGCACTGATCCTGGGGGCGACGCCCTTTGATGCATCCAGGGATATCATCAACAACACATTTGACGCCGCCATTATGCCGACCATTAACTCCATGCTGGGGATGGGCATCGTTTTCCTGCCCGGCATGATGACAGGGCAGATTCTGTCGGGAACGGTTCCAACAACGGCCATTGCCTATCAGATTGCCATAATGCTTGGCATCCTTGGCGCGGTGTCCCTTACCGTCATTCTCATGCTCAATCTTGGATACCGCACCTTCTTTAACAAAGAAGGGCAACTGACTACATGACAACAAGGATGAATTTCGTTTAAAGCAGCCAAGCATAGGCAGAACAATAAAACAGGCTTTCCGTTGTCTTTACGGAAAGCCTGACTATAGATGCTTATCAAGCTGATGCGGCAGTATCCTCATGCCGTCTCACCTTATCCTGCACTGCGCCGTTCACCTCATCCGCTTCCAGGTAGGAAGGGATCAACTCGTGCAGGCAGGAGCGCATGTCCCCATGGGTATCCAGGCAGATTTGCAGCCTGTCCAGCATTTGCAGCACCGTTTCCCAGGAAAACTCCTCGGGCCTGGCGATGAATATCTTCTCCCGGCTGGTGCGGGTCACGTTTTCATCATCCCGCAAAAGCTCCTCATACAGCTTCTCACCAGGACGCAGCCCCACGTACCGTATCTCCACCGGCAGCCCGGCGGGATCAGCATACAACTGGATCATGCGCTCCGCCAGCTCCCGTATCTTCATGGGCTCGCCCATATCCAATACAAAAAGCTCCCCGCCCTTTGCCATGGATGCTGCTTGCAAAACAAGGCTGGCCGCCTCCGGAATGGTCATGAAATAGCGGATGATATCGGGGTGCGTCAGTGTCACGGGACCGCCTGAGCGTATCTGCCGCTCAAACAGCGGTACGACGCTGCCGTGGGAGCCCAGCACGTTGCCAAAACGCACGGCTGTAAACTCCGTTTTGCCAAACCCCTGCAGCGATTCGATTACCATTTCCGCCGCCCGCTTTGTGGCCCCCATCACATTGGTCGGGTTCACCGCCTTGTCAGTGGAGATCATCACAAACCGTTTCACACCATGAGCCATGGCGCACTGGGCCGTATGAAGCGTGCCAAACACGTTGTTCTTCACTGCCTGTTCCGGACAATCCTCCATCAGCGGTACATGCTTATGGGCGGCAGCGTGGATAACGATCTCGGGCTTCGCATATGAAAACACCGCGTCCAGCCTGCTCCTGTCCTGGATGGAGCCCACGCACAGCTCCACTGTATTCTTGACAAGCGGGCCGAACATTTCCTGCAGGTCAAAAAACAAATCGTACATGTAATTTTCGCTGATGTCATAGATTGTCAGCTTTCTGGGCGAAAACCGCATGATCTGCCTGCATAATTCCGACCCGATGGAGCCTCCTCCCCCGGTGACCAGTACGGACTTGCCTTCAAAATAAGCGCTCGCTTCCGTCATGTCAAGGTGTTGTTCCGTCCGTCCCAGCAGGTCCGCAATGTTTACATCCCGCACGGGGGATAAAACATCCCGCCCGCTGCTTACGTCCTTCAGTGCCGATACCATTTTCAGCCTGCACTTGGTGGCCAGGCAGCGCTCAATAAGTGGCCGCATCTGCCCCTTGGGCGTAGCAATGGCAATGATGATCTCATCAATTTCAAACTGCTGAGCATACTTTTCCACATTTTCCGTGCCCAGGTATACAGGCACGCGGTTGATTTGCGTTCCCTTTTTGTTCATGTCGTCGTCTACCGCCAGAATGGCCCTGCTCAAACCGTATCGGCCTGATTGCAACTCCCGGATCACGGAAGCACCGGCCCAGCCGGCGCCTATCACCATCACCCGATTTCCCTTACGGCTGTCGAAGAAAGGCAGGCGAGTCCTCTCCCACTGCCCGGCCAGCCGCATGCTGAAGCGTGATCCGCCAACCAATATCAAAAGCAAAAGCCAATCGATCAGGTACACGGTTCGGGGCATTAAAAACAGGTTGGGTTCCGGTGATATGGTATAGGTCACCAGCGAAACCAGATATGTCATCCCAGATCCCATCAGCGTCCCCATGCCGATTTGCAAAAGCCCGTCCACGCTGGCATAACGCCACAGGCTTTTGTACATCCGCACCGCGAAAAAGCTGCCGATGGTCAACACGGTCATGATGGGAGCTATATTCCAGAATTTGTGAACATGGTTCATCGCTTCCTGCTGCATATCAAAGCGCAATTGCAGCGCGAGAATCATGGAAACGTTGGTCAGCACCACGTCCAGCAGTATCAAGAGCGCCGTTTTCAATCTGTTTCCGTGCTTTTCGCAAAATTTTTGCATGATTATTGCCATCCTGAATCGTTATCCTGTATGGTATATCATTTTATCACACCACCTGCAAAAAATAAAGCTTTGCCCGAAAGGCGAAAAAAGGATTTCATTACACATAGTACGAATTTTAGTATGTTAATCCTTATCGAGGAGGATTCCCCGGATGAAATGTCCCCACTGCGGCCATTGGAACAAAGCTTCTCTGCCCCGCTGTTTTCAGTGCGGCCAGCCCTTGCCTGTCCAACCGGACTACGAGCGCAGCCAAGGTCCCGGCTGGCAGCACGATTTGAAGGAGGATGCGCCCAAGGTCTATATCCGTGCGGATGAAGTGGGAGAAACGGAATCCCTTACCGACAAAAGGGATGAGCTGGCAAAGGAAATGGTAGAACTGAAAGCCCGCAAGGCAAGAGGCGAAAGGCAGCAGCGCCAGTTGCGGGAGGAAGCAAGCCGCCGTGGCTTGGTACCTTCCAGCATGACGGTTCGGACAAATACCACAAGGGAAACCATTTTTCGCATAAAAGATGATCCCGAGACCGCCTTGCGTCCCATGCCGCCAGAACTGGTGGAAGGAGGCGAGGTGGATGAAAAGGCCAAGCTTGCCTACACTTCCAGGTTCAAGCGCACAGAGCTTGACCAGTCAAATGACGAGGAGGGCTTTTTCCCCGGCACGCAGCCAACCAGCCATTGGGTTCCGCCATCCGGAAAGGTTGCAGCCACCCAACCCGTGTACGATGGTTTCAACGATTCCGGCGCTTATGAACCCCTTTGGGGAGACATGCGTCCCGGTGACACGTTTCATTCTCAGGCCCGCCCCATGCCAAAGCGCAACAGCAGGCACAGGTTTTTGCGGACCGTGCTTGTCCTGATGCTGTCACTGGTAATCATTCTGGCTGTTTCCATAGGCGTTTCGGCGTATAACAGAAGGCAGGCGGAGGAAAAACTCAAAAATAAGCCCACCGTTGTTGCCTCCATCGTCAACGACCAGGCAGCACACACCATCACCATCCCAGGCAAGGACGGCACGCAAATCTATGTGCGGGAATTAAGCAACACCTATGTTATTTCCGGTGGTGTTGCCGTGGTGGAAATCCCCGATTACATCTGGTACAACAGCTATGAAGATTATCTTTCCGAGACCATGGATGTGAAGCTCACACCATTCATACGCACGAGCTCCGGGCAGCATCAGCCCATGGAGTCCATATCCTATCAGATACAGGTTCCTCTGTCCCCCATTGAACTGGTGACGCCGGACAGCACATATGTGGAAGTCAGCACCGCCATGTACCCTATGAAATTCCGTGTACGGGAGGGCAGCACCGTTACCGTAAATGGCAACGATTATTCCGATCTGGTGAATCAGGATAAAGGCGACGTCACTTATAACGCAACAGTGCAGCCTATCGGCAACAACAAGGTCACCATCAGGGTGCGCAGCCAGTATTGCCGGGAAAATGTAATAGATATCATCCTGTACAGGGCTGTACAGGAAGTGCCGCTGGACCTTACTTCCGACCAGACATATACCAGCTCCAAAAAGAGCATGAAGATTACGGCCGCCACCATTCCCGGCGCTGAAGTCAATGTGCTGACGCCACATACCGATCTGAATATAACCAATATTGCCACCGACGGTACCTTCTCCTTTTTCGCAGTGTTCAGCCAGATCGGCAGCAACGACGTCACCGTTCAAGCGGAAATACCGGGCCGTCAGCCCTCTGTTCTGAAGTTCCAGGTGTACTATGTGCCCCCGGAGAATGAGTATACAAAAAAAGCCTGGGGCCTGGATACCACCAAAGCCGAACATATCACCAATTATAACAATCTTTTATCCAATAACGCCAAAATGGTGAAAAATGCGCAAATCTACCAATGCACAGGCGTGATTACGGAAATCATCAGTACCAAACCGCAGCTCGCCATCATGAACACGGGTACGGAGGAAAAAACACAGTATGTAATGCTGGAGAATTCATCCAAAACCACCTGGGAGGTAGGCAATTCCTACAAGGTATTCGCCGATGCCTTCGGAATGTATGACGACATGCCACGTCTGGTGGCCAGGTATACGTATAAAAAGTAAGGACGTCTATGACATAGCTGAATGCTTGAAGCTGTTTGTTTGAGTTGATTATTTTCGTTCAACATACAGGCTGCCGTCGGGCTGTAATTCGGCATACAGCACATCCTTGACGGAGCGTATGTTTTGCTGTTTGAGAACATCGATCAGCCACTTTTCATCAAGGTTAAATTCTTTCAAATTCCTTGTGATGGTGCGCCCATCAACAATGATTTCAGAAGGCATATAGTTCTGTGCAGGCGGGAATACGTTCATATCCTCTTTTGTCACCTGTTGTTTCTGGGTTTTTTTCATAATGGTCAACTGTCCGTTTGTTTCCAATATGGCATATTCCACATCGGTAACGGAAAAGGTGTCTAGTTCGCGAAGAAGCATGGTCAACTCTTCCATGTTCAGGCGTGCTTTGCGCAAAGCATCTTTCAATAGCTTTCCTTTTTTAATGACTATGATTGGCTGGCCATCCAGTAATAGTCTGATCTTTCCCGGCATCAGCCCTATATAACTGTCTACAACCGCCAGAAGGCTCCAAAAGACAAGACCGATGATTTCATCCCAAAATGGTGCGCTTTCCCTGCTGACAATGCTGGCTGCAATAGAGCCAATGGTGATTCCTGTGATATAGTTAAAAAACGTAAGCTGGCTGAGCTGTTTGCTTCCAATAATCCTGGCCAGAAACAGTATGACAACAAACGTAATGAGCGTTCTTAGCAGGGTAAACAAGTGTTCAGCCACCGTATCACTTCCTCAAAGGAATTATCTCCAATCCGTTCACGCCTATGTAAACACGTCTCTTCCCTCCAAATATTTGCTGAATAAAAATTTATGGCTGATGCAATCTATGGAAGGATAAAAGGAGGCGAACAAGAATGGGCGTTGTGACTAACACTACGGACAAATATCAAAAGTGCATTGATGCCTGCAACCGCTGCGCACAAGCATGCCGGGAATGCGTTGGGATGTGCCTGAACGAGCCGGATGTAAAGGCAAGAAAGCAATGCATCAGCATGCTGATGGAATGCGCCTGCATCTGCACGGATGCAAGCAGTTTCATGATGATGGACGCGCAGCACGCGAAGGAACTCTGTACGCTTTGCGCCACCATCTGCGACAAGTGTGCGCAGGACTGCCAGATGTTCAAGGATGACCACTGCGTAAAATGCGCAAACGAATGCAAGGCTTGCGCCAATGAATGCAGGATGATGGCGCAAGGGCAACAGGCCAGCACAGGTGGCCGCCCGGCTTACGCGTAAAGAATCATATCGAAAAAGGCATGCCATGATTTGGGGCATGCCTTTTATTATCAGTCAACAGCAAAATGTCATTACTTTGAAAATAGATACACCTTTGACATTATTGTTTGCTTTCACGTACATCGATTAAAATCGAGACATCACAATACTTGGGTTCAATAACCATCTTTACATTGCTCAATGCCGTTCCAACTGCTTGTTTCGCCCGCTAAGCTGCGAAACCCTTCAATTAGCAAACCAGCAGTTGGTATGGTCCCACCCATAGGTATCTGACAAAGTAAATAAGACTGCCAATTCATCTCCAGGAATGAGTATGTTTTTGCATTGTACTATTAGCATACCTCGTTTTATGGTATGCTCTACAGATTTTTTGCATGTGCTTATTGTCACAGAGGCGCTTTTTCATCCAGATCCTTGTGTTCAAAAGGCGTCTTTCCCGCCTGTACATCGGCAATGGTGTTACCGCTGCCAAACACAAGATACTTGTAAGAACAAAGCCCTTCCAGCCCCATAGGTCCCCTGGCGTGCAGTTTACCAGTGGCAATGCCCACCTCTGCACCGAAACCGTAGCAGAATCCGTCGGCAAACCGTGTAGAGCAATTGTGGTATACTCCTGCACTGTCCACAAGACTCATAAAGGTGCGCACCGCCTGCATATCTTCCGCCACGATGGTATCGGTATGCCCGGAGCCATAATGATTGATGTGGCGGATGGCATCCGATACGGAATCCACTACCTTGATGGAAAGGATATAGTCCAGGTACTCCGTCTCCCAATCTTCTTCTGTGGCCGGTTCGCAGGGGATGATAACCCGCGTCCTTTCACAGCCAAGCAATCGAACATTCTTTTCCGCAAGTGCTTTTGATGCGGCAGGCAAAAAAGCCTCCGCGATGCCCTTGTGCACCAGCAGCGTTTCCGCCGCGTTGCACACCGCCACATACTGCGTTTTGGAATCCACCGTCACCTTGACCGCCAAGTCAACATCCGCGGTCGCATCCACATACACATGGCATATTCCATCCGCATGGCCAAGCACCGGGATTCGGCTGTTGTCCATAATATAGCGAACAAATTCGTTGCTGCCCCTGGGGATGATGAGGTCGATGCAATCATCCATTTTCAGCATGGTCTGTACTTCTTCCCGTGTGGTGAGGAGTGACGCCCAGCCAGATGGCATACCGGCCTCCTGGGACGCATCAAGAAGTGCATCCATCAGTGCCCGGTTGGTATTTGATGCCTCCCTACCGCCCTTTAGCAGCACTGCGTTCCCGCTTTTCAAACACAGGGAAGCTATTTGCACCAGCGCATCGGGACGGCTTTCAAAAATCACACCCACCACGCCGATGGGGCATGATACCCGGTACAGTTTCATGCCAGGCATCAGTTCCCGGGCAAGCTGCGTATGATGAAGGGGGTCGGGCAAATCTGCAAGTGCCAACAATCCCTTTTGAACCGCATACAGCTTTTTTTCGTCAAACAACAAGCGCTTTTTCAGTGGCTGTGCCAAGCCCTCAGCATCCGCTTGCTTCATATCCGTCTCGTTGGCAGCGAAAATCGCATTGCTGCTGTGCGCAAGCGCATCAGCCATCAGCCGAAGGGTGTTGTTTCTATCTTCTATGGCCGACGCTGAAAGCGGAATCGCCGCTTCCCGGGCTGAAACAGCCATCATTCTTGTGTCCTGCATGGAGCGCATATCCCCTTTGCCGTTTGCGTTCATACCATTATATATAAAAAAGCGCATCATTGCAATCGCAAAGCATTTGTGTTATAATACGTTGCTACCGGCGCAACAAAGGAGGGGTTTGTATGCCGCGCGCAAAGGGCATCAAGCCCGTAGCCCAGAACAGGCGCGCTTACCACGATTTTTTCGTGGAGGAAACGTATGAATGCGGCCTTTGTTTGCAGGGTACCGAAGTGAAAAGCATCCGCCAGGGCCGGGTCAACCTCAAGGAAAGCTTCGCCATGGCACGGGGTATGGAGATTTTTGTGGAAGGGATGCACATCAGCCCCTATGTGCAGGGCAGCATTTTCAACCATGATCCCCTTAGGCACAAGAAGCTCCTCATGCACAAGAGCGAGATCCGCAAGCTCGCCGGCCAGGTACAACGCCAGGGGTATGCCCTTGTTCCCCTGCAAATTTACCTGAAAGACGGGCGGATGAAGCTGGAACTGGGTCTATGCAAGGG
>JAEZLW010000062.1 GCA_023415145.1 Bacillota bacterium
GGAAGCTGCTTTGGCACCTGCACCCATGTGTGGAACTATGCTCAGACGGTGGCTTTCCTCTTTCCTGAATTGGAACGATCTGCCCGGCGGACGGAGCTTTTGCTGGAGACGGATGACGAGGGCATGATGGCTTACCGCACCAATCAGGTGTTCGGGCTGCCCAAGTTTCAGCGTATGCCGGCTGCAGACGGTCAGATGGGTGTCATCATCCGCTTGTACCGGGAATGGAAGTTAAGCGGCGACAACGCGTTTTTAAAGGAAGTTTGGGAAAAGGCTGCCAAGGCGCTGGACTTTGGCTTTGCCTATTGGGATACCGACGGCGACCTGTTGTTTGACGCAAGCCAGCACAACACCTACGACATCGACTTTGTCGGCCCCAATGCACTCAGCGGCACCATGTTCCTGGCCGCCTTGAAGGCCGGCTCCGAGATGGCCGCATTTGTTGGCGATGAGGCCCATCAAAAAAAATATAAGTCTGCATTTGTGAAAAGCGCTCGGAAGATGGATATGCTCCTGTGGAATTCGGAGTACTACATCCAAAAGCTTACTGATGTGAATGAATACCGCCACCAGTATGGCGAAGGATGTTTGTCCGACCAGCTGCTGGGCCAATTTCTGGCCTGCGTGGTTGGGCTTGGGTATGTTCTGCCCAAAGCCCGTATCCGAAAAGCATTGAAATCCATCTACAAGTACAACTTCCGCACTTCCTTCAAAGATGTGGCGCACATCCAGCGGACGTATGCCCTGAACGACGAGCAGGGGCTTTTGCTCTGCTCCTGGCCAAGGGGCGGGCGGCCCAAGCTTCCCTTTGTTTATTCAGACGAGGTCTGGGCCGGTGTGGAATACCAAGTGGCCGCCCACATGATCTACGAAGGGATGGTAAAGGAAGGCCTTACGCTCGTAAAGGCAGTTCGGGAAAGGTACGACGGTTACAAGCGCAGCCCATGGAACGAGGTGGAATGCGGTTTCCATTACGTGCGCTCCATGGCCAGTTGGGCGGTATTGACGGCGCTGAGCGGTTTTAAAGCAGACCTTTCAAATGGCGTGATGGAATTTGACCCGAAGATCAATAGAGAAAATTTCAGTTGCTTTTTCAGCACAGGCAAAGCCTGGGGCATCTACCGTCAGCACATGGATGATTCCGGAAAAGTCACAAACAGTGTGGAAACGCTTTATGGCAGCCAGGATGTTCATGTAAAAGCCGGGGGATAAAGGGTAAGCCATTTTTAATGAGGAGGGGTGTTCCTATGAAGACCGGGAACGAGCGGGTGGATAACCTCATTGCACAGATGACGCTGGATGAAAAGCTGCTTCTGGTTCACGGGCAGATTCTTGACCCTTACCGCGCCAATCAGGCAGGCTTCCTGGCAGGCTGCCCGCGCCTTCACATCCCCCCGGTCTTCATTGCCGACGGCGAGTCGGGTATCAACACCTCCTGGGAGGCTACGGCACTGCCCGCCAAGGTGGGGTTGGCCGCCTCCTTCGACGTGGAAACGGCAAGGCAGTATGGCCGCGTTCTGGGGGAGGAGGCCAGGGAAAGCGGTATGCATGTGGTGCTGTCACCCCGGGTTAACATTGTGCGTGACTATGTCGCTCCCGTTGGCCGCAGCAACGGCGGCAACTACCAAACCCTGAGCGAAGACCCGCTGCTAAACGGTCTGATGGGTGCGGCGGAGGCGCAGGGCATACAGGAAAACAACAATGCCATCGCCAATTTGAAGCAGATGTTCGGCTCCTCCAGCGGCACGGCCCAAGGCGCAGGCAACTGCATCATCGATGAACAGACGATGCACGAAATCTACATGAAGCCCTTTGAATACGTAACACGGGCTGGCGTAGGCTCCAACATGACCAATTACAACCAGGTGAACGGCATCTGGACGTACCGCTATACCGATTTGACGCAAAAGCTCTGCCGCAACGCCTGGGGCTTTGAGGGCTTTACCATTGACGACTGGTACTGCCTATACGAGCCGGAAGCCATAAAAGGCGGCGTTACGCTGGAAATGCCGGGCGAGGACCAGTACGGCACGGGCAGCGAAAACAGCTGGTACGGCAAAAAGCTTAAGGATGCAATACTGGATCCCTGCAATCCTGTAACGGAGGATGATCTGGACAAAGCGGTGGGGTATCTGCTATGCACGCTGGACCGGTTCCACATGCTGGATGAAAAGCGAATCCCGGGTCCTGTGAAGGATGCGGTCAAGTACCGCAGTGCGAAAATTGCCCGTCTCGTGGCGCAAAAAGCCGCCGTGCTTATGAAAAATGAAGACAATATCCTTCCGCTGGATATAAAGCGGGAGACCATTGCCGTCATCGGCCCCACAGGCAGGCAGCAGGCTATGCCCATCTTCAAGGAGGCGGCCAACGGCTTTGATAACAGGAAAATCGGCCCACTGGCTGCATTGCAGGCGCGTACAGACAAAAAAGTACTCTATGCCGTGGGTGATGACCTGGAGGGTTCACCAATTCCCATGGAGCACCTGAAAAGCCGGGATGGTGCAACGGGCTGCGTGAACCTGGATGTTTCCCTGATCCTTTATGATACCCTTGGCAATGGTGCGGTAAAGGAGCCAATGGAAGTGGCGCAGACCATGGGAACGGTGAGGTCGGTCTGCTTCACCGGCAGGGATGCGCTTCCCCCACCTGTCGTCGGCCAACTGGATGGCAGCGGCTGCAAATACCTGCCTGCGCCTTTTTATATGATGACGGGCAAAATCTGCCCGCCGGAAACGGGACACTACCGCATCAGCCTGCAAAGCAGCATCCCTACCGTGGAGGAGTTTGAAAAGAATCAAATCACTTCCACCGACATGCAAATTTCCACCAGCGGCAACCTGTACTTGCGTGTGAAGGATGGCGGGCTGTACGAGCGGCTGGCCATCGGTACCAGGGTGGGCATGAACGGCGGTGCTGTTCCCAACAGTGAGGTTGTGCCTTGCCTGGACGGGTTCAACAATGCGGGCGGCGAGGTATACTTGGAAAAGGGCAAGGAGTACGATTTCATCGCCACCACCAGGAGCATATACAGGCAGCCTGTGCAGTTTCGCCTGTGCTGGGTAACACCCGCCATGCGGGAGTCAAACGAACGGGAGGCGGTTTCAACTGCCGAAAAAGCCGATAAGGTGCTTTACTTTGCCTGGCACCACAGCCCCAATGAAACGCTGCTGCTTCATGAAAATCAAAACGGACTCATTGAAAAGGTGTGTGCGGCCAACCGGAACACGATCGTGGTTTTGAACACAGGAGACCCGGTTGCCATGCCTTGGCACAACAAGGTAAAAGGTATATTGCAGATGTGGTTCTCCGGTCAGGAAGGCGCACAGGCCACGGCGGATGTATTGACGGGCGTGTATAACCCTGCAGGCCGCCTGCCCGTGACCTTTCCCAAGCGCATCGAAGACTACGCGGTGCATGACCCAAATCATCCCGAACGCCAGGCGATGGCGGGACGCGGCTACCGGAAGGATCACGTGGCGGAAAACGTGGCTCATTTTACCGAGGGCATTTTGATAGGATACCGCCATTTTGACAAGCACGGAATCGAACCATTGTTTCCCTTTGGCTTTGGATTAAGCTACACAACTTTTGCCTATGATTCCTTGAATGTTTCCAAGGCGGAAAACGGAGGTCTCCGTGTAAGCGTGACGATACAGAACTCAGGTAAGGTTTTTGGCGAGGAAGTGGTGCAGTGCTATCTTGCACCGCCCATGAACACGCCTGAAGGTGTTCAGTTTGCCAATAAAGCGTTGGCAGCTTTTGCACGTGTGGCATTGGATGCAGGAGAGAGACGCACGGTGGAATTGGCCATCGATTCGCAAAGCCTGTGTTACTGGAAAGTCATTGAAGAAAACGGAAAGCTTGACAAAGGAGAAGGATGGCAGCGGCTTTCTGGCGAATGGTTGCTCCAGGCAGGCCCCTCCTCCCGTCAATTGCCGCTGAAAAAGACTGTGGAGATTGGATAAGAGGTGGCCTTCATGGGTGTTCGCATAGGCATCGACATTGGCGGTACAAAAGTCAACATGGGTGTGTTTACAGAGGAGGGCCGGCTACTGGCAAAGCATAAGTTATCCGTTCCGTCCGGAGTTGAGTACGAAGCCTTGATGGCGCTGGCGGCCAAGGGAAGCACTGAGCTTCTGACACGGGCCGGTCTGGAAATAAAGGACGTATGCTTCATGGGTATGGGTGTGCCGGGCTCCGTTGACCGGGAGCAAAGCGTTGTGCTGCATGCCCCCAATTTGCATTTTGTGAATGCGCCTTGCGCCGACCTGATGGAAGCTTACTTCGGACTTCGGCCAAGGCTCGTACAGGACAGCCGCGCAGCGGCATGGGGGGAAGCGTTCCTGGGCGAAGGGCGGGGCAGTGAGCTGCTGGTTTGCATCACCTTGGGCACAGGCATCGGCTGCGGAATCGTATACAAGGGATCCATCCTGCATGGTGCCTTGGGTACGGCAGGGGAGGTGGGGCATATCCCTGTTGTGCCAAACGGGCGAAGTTGTGCCTGCGGACGTTACGGCTGTATGGAAACATACGCCTCGGGAACGGGTATTGCCCGTAGTGCGGCAGAACACCCATCCTACAAAGGCATGCAACTAACCAGCGAACAGGTTTTTGAACTGGCGCACAAGGGTGATGCTGCGGCCTGTGAAATCATAAAAGGCGCGGTTGGCGCGCTGGGGCAGGCGTTAACGGCTGTCATCAACACACTCTCCCCCGATGCTCTGGTGTTCAGCGGTGGCATGTGCAACCAAAAGGAGCTGTTTATAGACCCCCTGGTAACCTGCCTGCGTTCCAGCGGCTATAGCCTGTCAGTGGGCAAAGGTTTGAAAATTGGCGTATCCATCTTGGGAAGCGATGCTCCCATGATTGGCGCGGCGATGCTTGATAAAGCGATGTGAGGTATGTATGCATTCGAAAATATCTGCTTCCATTATGTGTGCTGATCTTTTGAACTTGCAGCGAGACCTGCAATTGCTCAAGGATCAGGGTGTAGATTATTTGCATTGCGATGTAATGGATGGGCATTTCGTGCCCAATATCATGCTCGGAACAGAGATGGTTCGCGTTGTGAAAGAGCTCAATATCTTGCCGCTGGACATTCATTTGATGGTTGAGCATCCGGAAAATATGATCCCATGGTTTTCAATGGGGAAGGATGATATTGTGTCTTTGCAATTTGAATCCACGCCCCATGTACAGCGCGCGCTGACAATGATCCGGGAAAGAGGCGCATCCCCGGCGTTGGCCATCAATCCGGCCACACCGCTGGAATGCATACGTGAGGTAATGCCGGACATTGATATGCTGCTTGTGATGACGGTCAACCCAGGGTATGCGGGGCAAAAGCTGATCGAGCATACACTGGATAAGCTCAGCCGGGCGCGCTGCATGCTTGACGAGGCCGGTTTCACGCACATCCCCATTGAGGTGGATGGAAATTGCAGCCTGGCCAACATACCGCGCATGAAAAAAAGCGGAGCATCCATATTTGTGGCCGGTTCCAGCAGTGTGTTCGATCCAAAGCTGGGGATTGTACAGGGCGTCAAGGCCGTACGCGCATGCCTGAATGAAGACTGAAATGGTATCAGCGGTTTCAACAGTATTTGCGCAAGAAAGAGGCGATCAGATGATTGCATTGGTCTGCGACCATGTTGCCATCGGCTTGAAGGATGAGATAAAAGTCCTTCTTGACGAATTGGGGCTTGCATACAAAGACTTCGGAACCAACAGCACAGACCGCACCGATTATCCCATCTATGCGGCCAGGGCGGGAAGGGCTGTTGCCAGCGGCGAGTGCGATAAGGGTATCATTTGCTGCGGTACAGGCATCGGCATCTCCATCGCAGCGAACAAAATCAGGGGCATCCGCTGTGCAGCGTGCTCCGACTGTTATTCTGCAAAGCTCAGCCGCCAGCACAACAATACCAATATGCTCTCTTTGGGAGCCCGGGTGGTAGGCGTTGATCTGGCGAAAATGATTATCAAGGAATGGCTGATTGCCGAATATGAGGACGGACGGCATCAGCGCAGGCTGGATCAAATTGCGATACTCGAGGAGCAGGGCAATCTTGAATGACGGAACAGGGAAAGAGTGAGCAGAAATCTATGCAAGCGGCAAGGAAAAAACGTATCCTGGTGATAGGAAGCATCAACATGGATTTGGTGCTGAATGTTTCATCTGTTCCGGTTGCGGGGGAAAGCTGCCTTGCGGATCATTATTGGTTTTCTCCGGGCGGGAAAGGTGCAAATCAAGCTGCAGCTGCTGCACAGCTTGGTGCCGATGTTACTTTTGTAGGGAAAATTGGCAAAGATGCAAACGGTGTTCAGCTTTTAAATACTCAAAAAGCTTTTGGGGTGGATACATCATACATAAAAACGGATGAAAACGCTTCTACCGGGCTGGCCGTTGTAATGGTGGAGGCGGATGGGAAAAACCGCATTCTGATAGTCCCGGGAAGCAATATGCTTTTAATGCCGGAAGATGTTGTACCGGTTATTGATGAAGGAAGCTATGACGCAATGATTGTTCAACTGGAGATTCCTCATCAAACGGTCATTGCCGCCTGCTGGGCTGCAATGAACAAGGGAATGCCTGTTGTAGTGGATGCGGGGCCTGCGCAAAGCTTCCCTCTGAATGAAATTGAGGGGGTGACTGTTCTTAGCCCCAATGAAACCGAAACAATGGCTCTTTGCGGCATCTATCCTGATACAGAAGAAAATGCAATGAACGCGGCCAGGCTGCTGCTTCAAAAAACAAAAGCGAACTATATTGTCATAAAGCGCGGTGATAAAGGCGCTTTTGTATACGGAAAAGACATTGAGCAAAATATTGCGGCACTTCGCGTACAAGCTGTTGACACAACTGCGGCGGGTGATGCATTCACTGCCGCACTGACAGTCAGGTTAATAGAACACAATAGCATAGAGGAAGCAGTAATATTTGCCAACTACGTTGGTGCCTTGACTGTAACCAAGGCAGGAGCACAGTCATCCCTGCCTACAGGAATGGAAGTTGAGAAGTTTCTCAAAGACAAATCAGCGATGACAGGTATGGATACAACACCCACACTAGGATGAGTTTGGAATTTCTTGCATCGACAAGCGCTGAAAGGAATGCTTGAGGCCGATATGGCCGTACACCTGTGGAACCCACACGATTTTAGTGAGTGGCATCTGTTTCTATCAGGAACCATATCACAGGTTACGCAAAAGTCCTGCACCTTTTGTTCTTGCGATACTCACTGGGGGATTGCCCTGTTTGCTGTTTGAATACCCTGTTGAAGGTTTGCACGCTCAAAAAACCTGTCTGTTCCACGATCTCGGTGATATTGTAATCGGTGTAGATAAGCAGACGCTGAGCGTTATTCACCCGCATTGCATTAAGGTATTCCACAAAGGTGATGCCAGCATTTTTTTTGATGTATTTCGAGCAATAGCTTTCCGTTAGACCCAAATGGTCAGCAAGCATCTTTAGAGTAAGCTTTCCATAACAATTATCCTGCATAAATTCCAGCGCCGCTTCCATATAGCGCAAGTTATCAAAGGAAACGGGCAGTAACTCTTTCACGGTTTCGGGATTGGCCAGTAGATACGCCGTCATCTCCACCAGTTTTCCATAATAGAAGTATTCCTTATATTTATTCAGTGTGCACTGAAGCATGCTCATTACCAGATCTTCCATAACCTTATCAGAGCGGGTTTTGAAGACCTGGCCATATAGCTGCTGATATGCATCCTTCTGGGCTGACTTAAAAAAGGAGGGCAGAAGCCATTCCTTCATGAACTTTATTTTTATGATATCAGCCTGGTGCCTTTTTGGCAGGTACTGATGCAATACGCTGCCCCGAATACATAAAAGCTCGCCGGCGGTTACGGAAAATACATGATCCTCTACCATGATCTCAACTTGCCCCGATAGCACAAAGGCCATTTCGATTTCCTTGTGCAAGTGCTTGTCGGAGACATACACATCATCAACCAAGGCGCATTGAGGCTGACCCACAAAAAGATGAAACAATTCCATCGATGCTTTTTTGCGGATTATTGCTCCTGTTGCAGACATATCCGAATTCATAGAATATCCCTTCCCTTAGAATTCTGTTGTCTTTTATCAGTTGTTTCATTATAACTGCATCGAACTGGTGTGTCAACTTTACGGATACGGTAGTCTTTCCATAACTGTAACATGCATAAGCCGATTAAATATTGATAAACCCATTGCTTAACGGGATAGTCACCTTGGTAATTCGAGTAAAATGGAAAAATAGCAGTAAATGCTTGGGTCCATATTGTGCTTAATGCTGAATTGCAGAGTACATATTTCGAAAACAATATGGCAAGAAATGAGTAGTGCTTAATTAACGAACATGGAATAACGAAAAAACAGAAGCACATAGAACAAAATATGAGTAGAATCTATGTCGGAGACACAGTATAATGAAACCATCAAAAGTGCCGTAGGGCAAATGAATAAGGAGCGAGGAAAATGACATACCAGGAACAGAACCAGAAGCTTATTGAGCTATTCAAACCCTGCCGCGTAACCGATGTCCGTGATGGCATGGACTGGATGGGGTACCATCATTATGGCACCGTGGACAAGAGCATCCGCCCATTATGGCAGACCCATGTGGTGGGCATTGCCCGTACCGCTCGATACCTGCCCTACGAAGGCCCTGCCCCCACCGTGACCGGCGACGCCTATACCGAGTGGGCGCATATGTACTACCGTGAAATCTGCACCGATCCGTGGATGAACGACATTGAGCCCGGCGACTTTGTGGCACTGGACATCGCCGGTTTGGATGTGGGCCTGCTGGGCTCCAACAACACCTTGACTGCCCTTTTAAAGGGCTGCGTGGGCTTTTTGACCAATGGCGGTGGCATACGCGATACCGACGAAGTTATTATGCAGAAGGTACCCGTATGGTCCAAGCATGTTTCCCAGGGCATGGACCAAGCTCGCATCCGCTATCTGGAAAAGGATATCCCCGTTGCCATTGGCGGGGTAGCCGTCTATCCTGGCGATGTGATCGTGGCCGACAACGACGGCGTGATCGTTGTACCCCGCAAGGTGGCTTTGGACGTGGCAAAGTACGCCTGGCAGGAAATGAACGGCGACAAGGTGGGCCGCCAGAACCTGTACAAGAAGCTCAACTGGGAGCTGGATGATACGGTAATACCGGTGGAACCGGTAAAGTAATAAAATAGGAGGTATCTATCCATGAAGAAGACGCTTGCCCTGCTTTTGACGCTTGTGTTGCTGCTGCCCCTGTGTGCAAGTGCCCTGGCCAGCGGAACGGAGGAGATCCGCGCCGCCTGGTGGGGTGACACCAAACGCTTTGACCTGTACAACTCCATCGTGGCAGAATTCACCAAAGCCAATCCGGACATTAAAGTCGTCTCTGAACCGGTAAGCTGGACTGATTACTGGGATAAGCTGTCGGTTCAGGTGGCCGGTGGCAACGCACCTGACTTCATCGGCATGCACCCGCAGTATGCTGCCGACTACATCGGCCGCGGAATGGTGGAGCCCCTTGACCAGTACATCAAGGATGGCATCATCTCAACTGACGGTTGGGCACAGGGCACCATCAACACCGGCGTCATCGATGGCGTGACCTACATGATGCCCATGGGCGTCACCTTCACCAGCGTGTTCGTGAACGACGGGCTGTTTACGGAGCTGGGCATCGAGAAGCCCGCCTTCGACTGGACCTGGGACGACATGAAGGATGTGGGCCAGAAGGTCCGCGCAGCCTTGGACGCCGCCGGAAAAACCGACGTCTGGCTGATGAATGACATGTCCACCAACATCAACTCCTTCCGTTACTTTGTGCGCCAGAATGGCCGCGAGCTGTATGATGTAAATGGCGCTATCAACTTCACCGCGGAAGACGTCGAAAAGTGGTTCACGATGTGGAAGGATTTCCGCGACACCGGCATCATCCCCGATGCGGCAACCGCCACCGAATACGCAACCGCCACCCTGGAAGACAACACCTTCTCCCGCGACATGGTGCTTTTGACCCAGGTGCCCATCAACCAATTGAAGCTCTACCGCACCACCTTCCCGGACAAGACCGTCAGCGCCATCCGCATTCCCTCCTTGAGCGGCGGGGCCGTCGGCGAGTTCCCCGAAGGCGCGCACTTTGCCATCTATGCCAAGTCCAGCCCCGAAAAGAAGCTGGCCGCTGCCAAGCTGATCAACTTCTGGCTGAATACCGAAGCGGCCCTGGGCATCTTTGGTCTGGACCAGGGCGTGCCCGGCAACCTGAACCTGAAGGATGCCTACATGGCCAAGCTCGATGCCCACCAGCTGGATATCCTGGATTTCGTGAACAGGCTGTCCGAGATCGCAACACCCACCATCTATCCGCCCACCGGCGCTTCCGAGATCGATGCACTCTTCAAGAGCATCGGCGAAGCCGTGCAGTTTGACTCCAAAACGCCTGCTGACGCCGCCAAGGAACTCTACGACGCGGCTGTGGCGATCCGCTCCAAGTAACAACATGCCGCCGACACGTTAAGGTCTGCGGCTTAGTGGATGACAATTTTCCAGACACTGTATAATCAAGGGGAAAGCCGCTGTGATGAAGCAGTATTCCCTACGGCTTTCCCCTTACTCCACTGCTCCGCAGTCCAATCGGTACCGGCCATTTCCTTTTTAAGGGGGCTGACGCCTTGAACAAGTCCCACACAAACAAGCCGTGGGAGGCATATGTGTTCCTTAGTCCTTGGCTGATCGGTTTATTTTGCTTCACAATCATACCTATGATCATGTCGCTGTACTTTTCCTTTACGCAGTACGACATGGCGACCGCTCCCAAGTGGATCGGCTTTGGCAATTACATCGACATGGCCCGTGACCCCAGGCTGCTCAAAAGCCTCCAGGTCACCTTTACCTACGTGGGGCTAAGCATTCCTTTCCAGCTTTCCTTTGCGCTGCTGCTCGCTACAGTTCTAAAAAGGAACCGTCGCGGCGTTCGGTTATACCGCGCGATTTACTACCTGCCCTCCCTCTTTGGCGGCAGCGTAGCCGTAGCGCTTTTGTGGCGGCAGATATTCAACAAAACGGGCATTATCAACCGGCTGTTAGCCCTCTTCGGCATCGCTGGAAAAAACTGGATCTCTACGCCGTCCACTGTGCTGTATACACTGGTGGCACTTGCTGTCTGGCAGTTTGGCTCTTCGATGGTGGTGTTCCTGGGGGGCCTCAAGCAGATCCCCGCCGATTATTACGAGGCGGCGGAAATCGACGGTGCTAACAAGGTGCAGCTGTTTTTCAAGATTACGCTTCCGCTGCTTACCCCCATGGTGTTTTTCAATCTGGTGATGACTATCATTAATGCGTTTCAGGCATTTACACCCTCCTACATCATCAGCCAGGGCTCAGGCGGGCCCATGGATTCCACCATGTTCTACACGCTTTACCTGTACATTAAGGGCTTTCGGCAATTTGCCATGGGCTATGCCTCCGCCATGGCCTGGGTGCTGCTTATCATTATCGCGGCTGTAACCGCGCTGATGTTCGCAGCAGCCAACAGGTGGGTCTATTATGACGATGTGGAGAAGGGGGGATCGCGTTGAAGCGCAGGTATCTTACGACTGCCTCGTATCACGTATTGATCCTTCTGTTCGGCTTCACGATGCTGTATCCCCTGTTTTGGATGCTCAGTGCGTCGTTCAAGACAAACGGGGAGATCTTTTCCGCCACGACCTTTTTTCCTCTTGCACCCACCCTGGATAACTATATCAGCGGGCTCAAAGGCGTATCCGGCTATAGCTTCTTCAGGTTCTTCGGCAACTCGTTTCTGATTGCGGGACTTTGCATGATTGGCAACATGCTGTCCTGTTCCATGGCGGCTTACGCCTTCTCAAAACTGAACTTTAAGCTGAAGGGATTTTTGTTTACCATCATGCTGGGAACGCTGATGCTGCCGTTCCACGTGCGCTTGATCCCACAGTATATTGTTTTCAACAAAATTGACTGGGTGAATACCTTTTTGCCGTTGATCGTACCCAAATTCTTTGCTGTCGAGGGGTTCTTTGTTTTTCTGCTGACTCAGTTCATGCGTACCATCAGCAACGAACTGCTGGAAGCTCCGCGCATCGACGGCTGCAATACCTTTCACATCTACACCTATTTTATGATCCCGCTGTCTGTGCCCGCGCTGGTGACGGTTGCAATCTTCACCTTCATCTGGACATGGAACGACTTTTTCTCGCAGATGATCTATCTGTCCGACCCGGCGAAGTTCACGGTTTCGCTGGCACTGCGCATGTTCGTGGACGCTACGGGGCAGAGCTCCTGGGGAGCTTTGTTCGCAATGTCCTGCCTGTCGCTGCTGCCGCTGTTCATACTGTTCATCCTGTTTCAGCGGTATCTGGTGGAAGGCATTACTGCCGGCAGCCTGAAGGGATAATCATTTAATAATCGGAAAGGAAGACCATTTATATGAAGACTCATGTTGGGAGCAAATACGGCCGTCATGTGGTGATGCACCTTGGCAAGGGAGAACTGGTACTGGAATCAATTCAAAGTGAAATCGAACGCCTGAACATTCGGTCTGGCATCGTGACCTCCGGCATCGGTTCCGCCCGAAAGATTGTATACCACCGCATCGGCAGCCTGGCGAATGAACCGCTGAATCTGTTCTTTACAGAGGAAGGACCCATGGAGATTGGCGCCATCCAGGGTCTGATCATCGACGGGGAACCACACCTGCACATCGTTTGCTACGGCGAAAACGGCGCTTTCTCCGGCCACCTGGAGCCGGGCTGCGAGATACAGTACCTGGCGGAAATCGGCATCATTGAGCTTCTGGACGCGGACCTTGTGCGCAGGGTTGATGAGTTCGGCATCTCCTACATTGATAAGCGCTGATTAGTATGAAATTCGGCTGTGTGACGACGGCTGCGGATTATCCGCTGATGCAAAAGGCCGGGTTTGATTACGTGGAGCTTTCCGGGCGCAATGTATGTGCCATGGATCAGGCGGCGTTTGAAAAGCTTCGGCGCATGGTAGAATCCGGCCGGCTTCCTTGCCTGGGCTTCAATGCCTATTGCCCGCCCGAGGTGCGCATTGCGGGGCCGGGGTTTTCGGCGGAATACGCCCGCGAGTACGCGCTACGGTGCCTATCGCGGGCCGTGGAGCTGAACGTGCAAGTGGTGGGTATAGGTTCACCCATGTCCCGGAACCTGCCGGCAGGATTCGACAGGAATCTTGCTATGCACCAAGCGGAGGAGTTCTTTGCAGTGACCGCGGATGTCTTCGCCGCCCAAAGCATCTTCGTATGCGTGGAAGCGCTGGGGCCTTGCTACTGCAACTTTATCAATACTCTTGCGGAGGCCCTAAGCCTTGTGCGGGCGGTGAACATGGGAAACCTGAAGCTGGTCGCCGACTTTTATAACATGGAGCACAGCGGGGAGGCGGATATCCCGCTTTTCCCATTTGTGAACGATATTGTACACGCCCATATCTCTGATGATGCGGGCAGCCCCCAAATGCGCTGGTTTTTGAAGCATGATAAGCGGGATACGCACATATCGCGCATCAAAAGGCTGCGTGGGGCGGGGTACCTTGGCGCGGTCACACTGGAGACCGACCTTCCGGCGGAGTTGCATGCAGCAAGGCAATCCCTGCAAATTCTTCGAGACTCTACCGCTTATAAATACCCGAATACATAGCGTGAGTAAAACAAGGAGGAAAAAAATATGGCACCCAAATCGCAGCGGAAAATCGTGGTCAGCGCGGCCGTTACAGGCGGCGTGCATACGCCCAGCATGTCCAAGTACCTGCCCCGCGACCCTGACATGATTATACAGGACGCAGTGGATGCTGCCAAGGCCGGCGCGGCCGTGGTGCACATTCACGCCCGCCGGGCGGAGGACGGAAAACCCACCGCCGACTATGATACGTTTGAGTACATTCTTTCCCGCATCAAAAAGCAAAGCGATGTGGTCATCGGCATCACCACTGGCGGCGCTCAAGGCATGACCGTGGAGGAGCGGTTTGCCGTGATCCCGCGCTTCAGCCCGGAAATCGCTTCCGCCAACGGCGGTACCATCAACTTCTGCTTCTCCCGTCTGGCCGATGAAATCGGCACCTTTGAATACGAGTGGGAGAAGCCCTTCATCGAGCGCACCTGGGATAACCTGTTCAAGAACACGTTCAGGGACATCGAGTACTGCATCAACATGATGAACGCCTGCGATACCCGGCCGGAGTTTGAACTGTTCGATTACGGCCAACTGGCAAACCTCCATCACTTTGTACAAAAGGGCATCGTGCGCAAGCCCATTTATCTGCAGTTTGTACCCGGCATCATGGGCGCTATGCCCATCAGCAACGAGGGGATGCTGTTCATCATCGACCAGGCGAAAAAAATGTTCGGACAGGATGTACAGTACTGCACCGTGGCACCAGGGCGCCGCATGTTCCGCATGGCGGCCATGATGGCGATCAACGGCGGTAACGTGCGCGTGGGGCTGGAGGATGGATTGTATATCAAGCCCAATGGAGAACTGGCCAAGTCCAGCGCTGAGCAGGTACAAAAGATCGTGCGGATATTGAATGAGCTTGACTTTGAAATCGCCAGGCCTGATGACGCCCGTGAGCAGCTTCAGTTAAAGGGCCGCGACAAGGTGAACTTCTAAGGAGGCAAGCATGTTCCAAAAATCAGTGATCGTATCCATGGCCCGCACCGCCATCGGCGGCTTTGGGGGCTCGTTGAAAGGCAAAACAGCCGTTGATCTGGGCGCCATCGCCGCAAAGGCGGCGCTTGAACGCTCCCAGGTGCCTGCCGCGGCGGTGGAGGAAGTGGTCTTCGGTTGTGTGGGCCAGTACGGGCTGAACGCCTTCTTATCCCGGCTGGTGGGGCTGCACTCAGGCGTTCCGGAAACAGCGTCCGCCCAGACGGTGAACAGGATGTGCGCCTCCGGGCTGCAGGCCATCGTCACGGCCTCCCAATTGATTGAATCCGGCGATGCCGAAGTCACCCTGGCTGGCGGCGCGGAAAGCATGTCCAACTATCCCTACACCTTGCAGGAAGCCCGATGGGGCATGCGCATGGGGGTTGGAGAATTGGCAGTGCTGGACGCACTGACCACCGCCCTGTGCGAACCCACCTCCGGCGAGAAGGTGCATATCGCCAGTACTGCAGAAAACATAGCGCAAAGGTACGGGCTGATGCGGGAAGAGCTGGATGCCTATGCTCTGGAGGGACAGCGCAGAGCCAAGGCGGCCATATCAAGCGGTCTGTTCAGGGAAGAGATCGTGCCCGTGGAACTGAAAAACAAAGGCGAAGCCGTGGTATTTGACACGGATGAACACCCCAGGGAGACCAGCCTTGACAAGCTGACAAAGCTCAAGCCCATCGTCAAGCCCGACGGGGTGGTCACTGCCGGCAACGCCAGCGGCATCAACGACGGGGCGGCCGCCATGGTGATCGTTTCCCGCGATAAAGCATCCAATATGGGCTTAAAACCATTGGCCAGGGTGGTGGATTTTGCCTGCGCCGGCGTTGATCCGAAATTCATGGGCCTGGGGCCAGTGGATTCTACCCGCAAGCTTCTGAAAAAGACCGGCCTGTCCCTTCATGACATCGGCCTGGTGGAGCTCAATGAAGCCTTTGCTGCCCAGGCGATGGGCTGTATCAGGGAACTAGGCCTGAGTCCTGATATCGTCAACGTCAACGGCTCCGGCATTGCCTTGGGTCACCCCATCGGTGCAACGGGCGCTATCATCTCCATCAAACTCATCAGTGAAATGCGCCGCCGCAATGTCCGCTATGGCCTTGCCACCCTTTGCATCGGCGGCGGCCAAGGCATGAGCGTGGTGTTTGAAGCGCTATAGGGGAGGCGCTGCCTCCCCTACCCCCACCGCTTAAGGGATAAATCCCTTAAGAATCCCTCAATGGGGAGTAATAAATATTGATATTAGCACCCTGCACATGTCATTCTGAGGAGCGCAGCGACGAAGAATCCTTTTAGAACGAACGAAAGATTCTTCGCTTTGCTCAGAATGACAAAACGCAGAACCAACATAAGGGAACATAAGGAAGTGACGCCTTTGAACGAGCAATTTCTCAAAAAGCAGGCCGCCCTTGCCGTATACCCCGAATATGACCGGGCGGCGGTATCACAAAGGCTGCAGGCCGCACTTTCATCCTTGGGCCGCAAGATCGTGGTTTTGGACGACGATCCCACCGGCGTTCAAACGGTGCATGGCGTATATGTGTACACCGACTGGTCGGAAGAAAGCATTCGGGCAGGCTTTGAAAGCCAAGAATCCATCTTCTTCATCCTCACCAACTCCCGCAGCTTCGACAGTGGTACGACAGCGCAGGTGCATGATCAGATCGCCCGGCGTATTGTAAAGGTATCCCGGGAAACGGGAAAGCGCTTTTTGCTGATCAGCCGCAGCGATTCCACACTGCGGGGCCACTACCCCCTGGAGACGCAGGTCTTGCGGGATACGCTTGCGCGGGAAGCGGGTTATAAGGTGGATGGCGAAGTGATCCTCCCCTTCTTTTTGGAGGGCGGGCGCTACACCCTCGGCAACGTACACTATGTGGCCATGTGCGATGATTTGATTCCCGCCGGGCAGACGGAGTTTGCCGGGGACAAGACGTTCGGCTATGTTAGTTCCAACCTGTGCGAGTGGATTGAGGAGAAGAACGGCGGAGCATATAAAAAGGAAGACGTGACCTGCATCACCCTTACGGAATTGCGCTCCCTAGACTATGCTGCCATCGAAAAGAAGCTGCTTTCCGTGTCCGGGTTCCAAAAAGTGGTGGTAAACGCCATCGATTATGCGGATGTAGAGGTATTTGTCACCGCGCTGGTTTCCGTGTTGAACAAGGGCCGGGAGTTTCTGTTCAGAAGCGCAGCTGCACTCACCAGGGTTATAGGCGGCATCCGGGGCCGGGAAGTGCTTACAAGGGAAGAACTTCACGATACGGAAAACAGAAACGGCGGCCTCATCCTCATCGGCTCCCATGTGAAGCGCACCACCCAGCAATTGGAGCAGCTTCAAAGGGTAAGCTTTATCACCTTTGTGGAGTTCAATCAGCACCTGGCGGTGGATGCGCAAAAGTTGGCCGAAGAACAAAAGCGCGTGATCACCATTGTGGAAGCTGAAATCAAATCGGGCCGGACCGTGGCCGTGTACACCCGGCGGGACAGGTTTGATTTGAACACCGCCGACAAGGAGGAAGAGCTGCGCCTGTCGGTGCGCATTTCCGATGCGGTGGCCGGTATCGCCGGCAATCTCACCGTCAGGCCCAATTTTATCATCGCCAAGGGAGGCATCACCTCAAGCGACGTGGGCACAAAAGGGTTGAAGGTGAAAAAAGCGCGGGTGCTGGGGCAGATATTAAAGGGCGTGCCGGTGTGGCTCACCGGACCGGAAAGCAAGTTCCCCCGCATGCCCTATGTGATTTTCCCCGGCAACGTGGGTGACGAAAACGCGCTTTATGACGCGGTATTGAAATTGCAGCCTTACTAACAAGGAGGAATACATATGCGTTTTTCAGGCAAAATCGCCGTGGTCACAGGCGCGGCCCAGGGCATCGGTGCGGCCATCGCCAAACGGCTGTATGATGACGGGGCGGATTATGTGGCGCTGCTGGATTTGAACGCCCAAAAGCTGGCGGCCGCTGCCGCTGCATTAGGTCCTGCCGGACAACGGGCGGGGACGCACGTGTGCAACGTATCCAAAAGCGATAGCGTTCAGGAAGTGTTCGGGGAGATCGAGCAGCGGTTTGGCCGCATCGACATCCTGGTGAACAATGCGGGTATCACCAGGGATGCCATGCTCCACAAGATGACCGACGAGCAATGGCTGTCGGTCATCGATGTAAACCTGAACAGCATGTTTTACTGCTGCAAGGCTGTGGTAAATGGCATGCGGGAGCGCAAGTATGGCAAGATTGTCAATTTGGCCTCGGTGTCCGCCTTTGGGAACATCGGTCAAACCAACTATGGCGCCTCCAAAGGCGGCGTGATCGGGTTTACCAAGTGTTTGGCCAGGGAAGTGGCAAGAAGCCGCGTAACCGTGAATTGCATCGCCCCCAGCTATATCAATACCGACATGCTCAGAGCTGTGCCGGAAACCGTGATGCAAAAGTTCATTGCCGCCATCCCCATGGAGCGGTTGGGTGAGCCGGAGGAGCTGGCCGCTGCGGCAGCATTTTTGTGCTCGGACGATTCCAGTTTTATCACTGGGGAATGCCTTGTTGTTTCTGGCGGCTCGTATATGTGATTTTATTACGGTATATTTGGCTGACATCACAATCAATATTTTGCAGCTTATTCCATCAGCTTTCGCTGAATCAAGAAGCGGTTATATTACCATCAACAAGACATCCAAAACAATACGAAGGAAAAAGCAGTGCTGTCTGGGTGGTGGTTGATGCCTGCGGATGTCAAAAAGAAATCAAGAAGCAATGTTATCTTCTTCTTCTATGTGACGATTGTGGCAGGGCTTTTTTGTGCATGAATAAAATCGTCAACGTGCAATGATCATGCTTCCCTGCGAAGCACGATCACACAGCTATCAAAATCACCTTGAAGATTCAATTGCAGGCCTGCGTTCATCAACGTAAGCCCACTCACACTTTGCTGTCCATCAACCAGATACCGGTCATGGGGGGACAAGCCCTTCAGGCACACCCAAGGAAGCGGATCGCCAAACCGACGCCCAATCATATAGCCAAACACTATAGCGGATTGCTGATCCTGCGAAACATAGGAAACGGCAGAAAAGTCATGCTCGTGGGGTGAGCGCAAGCGGTACAGCGTGCCCCGCTGAACGACCTCGCGAATATTTTTGTACTGGTTGATATATTGCTTGCAGGTCTCGGCTTCCTCATTTGTGAACTTGCTGATATCCGCACCAATGCCCAGTCCGCCCTGCATGGCTACATGGAACTTATAACGCAGGCTATCTCGTCCTGCTTTGAAGGCGTTTTTGGGAGTATCGGTCACCCAGCACATCATGGCACAAGGAGGATAGAATTGGGTATAGCCTTCCTGGATAAACAGCCTTTCATAGGGGTCTGTGTTGTCGCTTGGCCAGAACTCATCGGCCCAGTGCAGTGCCCCAAAGTCCACCCGTCCGCCGCCGCCTGCACAGCATTCGAGCTCCACATGGGGAAATTCCATACGGATCATCTCCCAAAGGTCATATAGTGCTTCCGTATGCTTGCGCCACTGGCTGGGATCAAGCCCCCAATCCGTGATGGGGCGGTTCATGTCCCACTTCAGGAAAGTAATCGCTTTATTTTGAAGCAGCCTGCGCAAAGACTGCATCAAATACTCCTGCACCGCCGGCAGCGATAGATTGAGCAGGTACTGA
>JAEZLW010000090.1 GCA_023415145.1 Bacillota bacterium
GCCACACGTTTTACCCCCGACCATGGATATATTATAGAGAGCAGAAGAGGCGGAGGCGGCTACATTCGCATCGTGCGCATGGAGCAAAATGCCGGAGAGCATTTGTTGTACCTGATCCATGAACGCATCGGGGAATCCATCGGAGAAACGGAAGCCATGCACCTGATCGGGCAGTTGCGTGAAAGAGGCCTGGTTTCATTGGAAGGGGCACAGCTCATGGTTGCGGCCACTTCCCAAAGGGCGCTGTCACTGCCCCTTCCCAACGCCTTGAAGGACGCTGCCAGGGCACGAATACTGCGAAGCCTGCTGCTTACCGTAGCCCAACAGCACCGCCGCACGGCGGAACCCTAATGACAGAAAGGCATTCATAGCCAAAGGAGACAATTATGTTATGTGAAGAATGCGGCCAAAACCAGGCGTCGGTGGTTATCACTGTACTGGTGAACGGGGAGACGGCTACCCGGCATTTATGCAAAGGCTGCGTCAGCAAGATACAAAACAGCATACAGCAAGGGGACATTCAAAGCTTTCTTTCCTCCTTGATGTCTTCCATCAGCCAGGAACAGAAAGCGCCGCAGCTTACCTGTTCCAGGTGTCATTTGACGTATGAGGAGTTTCAAAAGACCGGCAAGCTGGGCTGCGCCCAATGCTATGAGGACTTCAGGGAACAGCTGAAGCCGCTGCTTACCCGCATTCATGGCCGGTCTCAGCACGCGGGGCGTATGCCCGTGCTAAATGCCCAGGTACAGGAGAAGAAGAAGCTCATCGCCAGTCTTCGCACCCGCATGGACCAGGCGGTGGCCAAGGAAGCCTTTGAGGAGGCGGCTGTCCTTCGGGATCAGCTTCGCCAGCTCACCCTGACCACTGGGGAGGAACACAAGCCATGATCGAACATGAATTGGACGTGGTGGTATCCTCCCGGGTTCGGTTGGCCCGAAATTATGAGGATCTGCCCTTTTCCACCGTGCAAAGCGACGCAATAGCCCAAATCTGTGTGGACAGGGTAGTGAATGCGCTGGCGGAGGAACCCAAAGACGCCAGTGTGTATGCGTTGTACAAGATGGCGGATTTGACCAGCCGGGAAAGAATGTCTCTGGTGGAAAGCCACCTTATCAGCCGTGACCTGATGCAAAACAATCAAACCGGTGCAGTGCTTATAAGGGATGATCAGGCCGTATGCCTGATGATCAATGAGGAAGACCACCTCCGTCTGCAGTCGCTGAAGCCTGGCCAACAGCTTACAAAGGCTGCCGAACTGGCCTACGAGGTGGAGGATGTATTGCAGCGCCATATCGCTTTTGCCTTTGACGGGCAGTTGGGTTACTTAACCGCTTGCCCCACCAATACGGGAACAGGCATGCGGGCATCCCTGATGCTGCATCTGCCGTTACTTACAATGTTCAAACAGATGGGCAATGTGAGTACATCGGTATCCAAGCTGGGTCTGACCATACGGGGCATCTACGGTGAGGGCAGCGAGGCGCAGGGAAATCTGTACCAGGTGAGCAACCAGGTAACGCTGGGCCGCACCGAAGCTGAAATCATCGAAGCCGTTAACGGCGTAGGCCGTCAGATCGTCGATATGGAGCGGAATCTGCAAAAGCGTGCTTCGGCAGGCGATAATACCGCGCTGGAGGATCAGGTATACCGTTCGCTGGGCGCATTGCAGTATGCCCGCCGCATGGACCTGAAGGAGTTTATGCAGCATTGGTCCAACCTGCGGTTGGGCTGTGCCCTGGAGCTGCTGCCCATAACGCTGAAGACGGCGGATGAGCTTTTGCCAGAGGCACAGGACGCCCACATCATGAAAACAGCCAACAAAACACTAAAGGGAAGAGAACTGGATATTGCCCGGAGCCGTTATATTCGGAAAAAACTTTCGGGCGCTTAAGGAGGAAGAAGCATGGCATTGTTTGGACGTTTTACGGAGCGCGCCCAGAAGGCATTGACAAATGCCCAGAATTCAGCCGTGGAACTCAAGCATCATTATGTAGGCACAGAACATCTGCTGCTGGGTCTTTTGAAAGAGCCCGGCGAGCCTATCCGCGCCTTATTGGGAAACGTAACCTATGATGCGGTGATGGAGCGGGTGGTTGCGCTGATTGGTCGAGGGGAGGAAGAAGTCGGCGGTGCGCTGGAATTGACACCCCGGGGCAAAAAGATACTGGAAGCCAGTATGATCGAATCACGACGCCTGGGTCATACCTTTGTTGGTGCCGAACACTTCTGGCTGGCCATTTTACGGGAAGGGGAAGGCGTAGCATACAATATTCTACGAGAAATGGAAGTGGACGGCGAAAAGCTTCGGGAGAGCATTTTGGCGCTGCTCAAATCCGAGGAATCGGAAAGCGACAAGGAAAGCAAGCCTGCTGCGGCAGGCGCATCCGACACGCCTGTGCTGAAACAGTATGGCCGCGACCTGACACAGGCCGCGCGCAACAGCGAACTGGATCCTGTGATTGGCAGAAATCAGGAGATTGAGCGAATCGTGCAGATTCTAAGCCGCCGCACGAAGAACAATCCCGTACTCATCGGTGAGCCCGGTGTAGGCAAAAGCGCTGTGGTGGAAGGGCTGGCTCAGCGCATCGTTACCGATAATATCCCGGAAATTCTAAAGGATAAAAAAGTAATGACGCTGGATATGGGCAGCCTCATTGCCGGCAGCAAGTACCGGGGCGAGTTTGAGGAGCGCTTGAAAAACGCCATCGCCGAGGTGCGCAAGGCGGGGAACATCATACTGTTCATTGATGAAATTCATACCCTGGTTGGTGCCGGGAAAGCGGAAGGCTCCATGGATGCCGCCAATATTTTAAAGCCTGCTCTGGCCAGGGGTGAGGTGCAATGTATCGGCGCCACCACGCTGGACGAATATCGGAAACATATTGAAAAGGATGCGGCGCTGGAGCGGCGCTTCCAGCCCGTGACGGTGGGGGAACCTTCCGCCGAGGAAGCGCTGGAAATATTGCGCGGCCTTCGTGATAAATACGAAGCCCATCATAAGGTACGCATCACAGACGATGCCTTGCAGGCCGCCGTTTCCCTTTCCGACAGGTATATTTCCGACAGGTTCCTGCCGGACAAGGCCATTGACCTGATGGATGAGGCCGCTTCCCGGGTGCGCATTCAATCCTATACCGCACCACCTGACGTAAAAAGCCAGGAAGCGCAATTAAGCGCAGTCGTCACCGAGAAGAAGGAAGCCATCGCCCGGCAGGATTACGAAAAGGCGGCAGCGCTCCGCGACCAGGAACGGAAGCTGAAAGCGGAGATTGAAAACCTTCGGACCGCCTGGGAGCAAAAGAAAAGTGCTACCCGTGAGATCGTCACCGAGGAGGAAATCGCCCAAATCGTATCAAGCTGGACAGGCATACCGGTGAAAAAGATGACCGAAGGTGAAAGCCAGCGGCTTTTACACCTGGAGGATGTGCTGCACAAGCGCGTCATCGGCCAGGAGGAGGCTGTGAAAGCTGTCAGCCGGGCCATCCGCCGGGCGCGCGCCGGCTTGCAGGATCCCAAACGGCCCATCGGTTCCTTTATCTTCCTGGGGCCTACCGGCGTTGGCAAGACGGAGCTTTGCCGGGCGTTGGGGGAAGCCATGTTCGGTGATGAGGATGCGCTGATCCGCATCGATATGTCTGAGTACATGGAAAAGCATACGGTATCCAGGCTGATTGGTTCACCGCCTGGTTATGTGGGTTATGAGGAAGGCGGTCAGCTGACCGAGGCCGTTCGGAGAAAGCCATACAGCGTGGTACTTTTGGACGAGGTGGAAAAGGCACACCCCGACGTGTTCAACATCCTTTTGCAGATCATGGAGGACGGACGCCTCACCGACAATTCGGGCCGGGTGGTGAATTTCAAGAACACCATCATCGTCATGACCTCCAACGCCGGAGCACATGCCATCGGGCATAGCCGCGTATTGGGCTTTGGCAGCACCATCGATATTGCCCGTTCCTATGAAACCATGAAGGAGCAGGTGATGAAGGAGGTCAAGGATATCTTCCGCCCTGAATTCATCAACCGGGTGGATGAGCTGATTGTGTTCCACGCCCTGGAGCAAAACGACATCGATAAGATCGCGTACTTGATGCTCTCCCAGGTAGCGGACCGGCTGCAAAAGCGGGGCATGCACCTGAAGTTTGAGAATGAAGTGGTAGCACTGCTGGCCAAGGAAGGCTACGACCCGCAGTACGGCGCCAGGCCCCTGCGCCGGGTGATTCAGCGCACGGTAGAGGACGCCTTGAGCGAGGAGATCATAGCCGGGAAGCTGGCACTGGGCGACGACGTGCGGCTGTACGTGGCCGATGGAAAGATTTCATTTGAAAAAGCAGTTCAAAGCCCTGATTTGGCGGAGGAACAGGCAAAGGCGTGAAGTATAAAATCAAATAAGGTTAAAATGGTATTCCAATCAAAAAAGATAGCCCATAATGCGGGATGCAATAGGGAATATGCTCCCCAAGAAAGCGGCGCAGTTGTTATTTACGACTGCGCTGTTTTGATCTTAAAGCTTGAATGTGTTGAGATTTTATTTCATATATCATCAAGACATATGAAATAGAAATTGTTTGTTCCTAAAATGTAATAGCATTGATGATCATTTCATCCGCATTATACCATGGCTTATTAATCCCAAAGTAAATCGCATTACTTGGGTTGGAATCAATATTATCCAATCCGATCTTAAAATTGCCAAGTCCCATATATCTCCTTTTTTTGAAAAAGTACATGCTGCCTTCGCAGTAAAATAAACCATCAGAATCATGTTCGGTATTTGCATATCTAAGCTCTATGACGTCTTCGAACTGGGGCACCTCGTCGAAAACCTTATCATATAGTTGAAAAACAGGCCAAATATCACTGACTGCAGGCTCAATTGAAGATACATAAGAAACATGATTTGCGATTTTTCTGATAGCAACATACTTGCCGTCCATTTTTCGAAAATCAATTTCATTGATTTTGCAATGACCCGTATAAAACTTATCGGATGTTTTCAATTGAAATGCTATGATATCACCATTGTCAAAAACCGGCTTTGTGTAGAAATCTACTGATATTTTCTTTTTGGGCGGTTGCTCCGATGTAATCTTATCACGAAACATCCGTAATATTTGTTTTCGCTTTTCTAGTATTTGCTTACCGGCTTCTTCATAGATTTCAAGGCCAAATCCGCTGTCAATCAGCCGCAATGCTTCGCTCCTTACTTGATCAGTCAGAATTCCTTAGCGCCACATGTAATCTGCTAGAGAATAAAAATAATCACACCATTCGCTTCTGTCATTCTCATCGAATAGTGTTCTTACATAAGTATCAATTTTCTTTAATGCCGTATCAGTATCATTGTAAAAAAATGCAGCCTGATAATCACTGATTAAGTCCTGTGCCGTATCGTTTCCGGTTATACTCAAAGACCACGCTCCCATAGCCAACCTCCTAATATAAATAACGGTCAAATTCCATTTTTGCAGCCTAAGGCTCCTTTTATTAGTAGCTGGCGAGCGAAGCGAGACTGAGGATTGCATGCTCCTTTCAAAAGAAGCCTTTTCATTAACCTAAGCATATGCATGATATCATGATTTCCAATATATATCAATTATTGAAAGCTTGAAAATCCAAAACGGCTGAAATGGCAGTGCAAAAGGCCGATACCTTGCAAAAAAACAGGGTTCCGGCCTTTTCCGCATATATGAGAGTTAAGAAAGAAAACTACATGCCGCGTTCCCTGCATTGCTCAATGGTTTCGTACATTTGAGAAAACAGTTCGCTGTACCGAAGGCCGCTTTCAGGAATTCTTGCAATGCCTGCCCTTAGCGACAAGGGTATCTCCTTGCCGTTACAAAGGATTGGCTGCCCGTTTGACGCCAGCACCTTCAACATCACTTTTTCCGCTTCCTTCATATCCGCCTTGCCGGTGAACATTGCAAATTCATCGCCGCCAATGCGAAGCACAAGCATATCATCCGTCGCTGCGGCATCTATCCTTCTGGCGGATTCCAAAATGGCTTTGTCGCCCGCTTCGTGGGAGATATCATTGATCTTCATGAGCCCAACGCCGTCAATGCATATGACACACGAGCCCCCAAGCTGCCTGAACACTTCATACGCTTCGGAAAGGTCCACCTTTTTACGCGCCATATCAGTGTCATCTCCTTCGTGAAATTTGTATTTCAGCTTTGGAAACAGGCCGCTGAACCGCCATGATTCCTTGAAACGGGAAGGCGTTACATCCCAAACCCGTTTGAAGGCCCGGGCAAACACCTCCGGTGAATTGTACTGGTACCGCATGGCGATTTCCGTGACCGAGTCATGCGAATGCGCAAGGTCCCGCGCGGCATTGGTCAACCTGCGCTTGTCGATATATTCCTTGATGCTGTGGTGAAGCGCATACCGAAACAGCTTTTGCAGCCCCGACAGAGAGGAGCAGCAGGCTCTAGCCACATCTTCTCCCGTGATCGGGTCGCACAGATGCTCTTCGATATAGTTGACCGCAACTTCCAGCAGAAAGAAGTTTCGCATGGCTTCACATCCCGCTCGTGATGCAATAACGTTATTGTATTTGTATTCTAGCATGAATAGAGTGCTTGCGCTTGATGATTTGGGCACATTTTGCATTTTGTCGCTGCATTGTGTCTTTGTATGTGGGAACGGCCTCTGACTGCTTTTCATAAATAGGGATTATGCGCAATCATCATCCGCTTTGCTTGCTGGATTGCAGGCCATCCAACGACCAGCAGCGCGGATGAAAGAAGGGGTGTGGCTTATGGACTCCATTTTATGCGGTCTTACAGGAAGGATCGTATTGCCCGGCAACCCATTGTACAATGAGGCCAGGCAAGATTACAACAGGGCAATACAGCAATACCCGGTGGTGATCGACTATTGCCAAAACGAAGCGGATGTTAAAAATGCTGTTTTGTGGGCCAGGAAGAATCATGTGCCCCTTCGCATCCGCAGCGGCGGCCACAATTATGAGGGTTACTCCAACGGCAATTGTACGTTGGTGATCGATATCAGTGATATGAACGGTATGGAAATAGACGAATGTGAGGGAGTTCTTCGTGTGCAGGCCGGTGTGACCAACGGGCAGGTATACGGGTTTGTATCGAAAAGAGGCTATCCTTTTCCCGGCGGTACCTGTCCCACCGTAGGGGTGAGCGGATATGCTTCGGGAGGCGGATGGGGGCTTTCCTGCCGTATGTTTGGCTTGGGGTGCGACAGCCTTGTGGAAATCAGGATGGTGAATGATGAAGGAAAGGTGCTCACGGCCAACAGGACATGCAATCCTGATCTGTTCTGGGCCTTACGAGGTGCGGGCGGCGGAAATTTCGGTGTCATCACGGGCATGACCTTCCGGCTTCCGCCAAAGGTCGCCAGGGTGACGATGATTGAAATCGATTACCTGCATGTCAGCCCCCAGGAACAAGTTCAATTCTTGCAAACATGGCAGCAGTGGCTTCAAATCGCCGATGACAGGATGACGCTGATTGCGCGTATCTACCATTCTCAAAGTGATGGTTTGGCAATGCTGCTCCGAGGCATTTTCTACGGAGAGCCGGAGGAAGCAAGGCAGATATTGAGATGCTTCCTTGCCCTTGATAAAGCGGAACCCAGCCTGGAATATGTAAGCTTCCTGGATGCCGTGACGATCATCGGCAGCAGTTATCCGCCCTTTGAAAAATTCCAATCCGCCAGCCGTTTCGCTATGCGGGAACTGACGGTGGGCGAACTTGAAACATTGGCCAATATTGTCAGCAGCCCGCCGCCGGGGTCTGTATTTTCCGGCATATCCCTATATGCCTTGGGTGGCAAAGTCGCTGAGGTGAACGTAAACGAAACGGCCTTTTTCTATCGTCAGGCAGGCTATATCCTCTGGCTGGAAACAATGTGGGAGGACAACCGGTTTGCCCGTGTGAATGTGGACTGGATCAATTTCTGGTTCCCCTGTTTTGCGTCCATGACCACCGGCTCATATGTCAATTTCCCGTTTGACGAGCTTCCCTGTTATCTTAAGGAATACTATGGGGCGCATGCCGGGGTTCTTCGGAAAATAAAGGAGAAATATGATCCCGATAACGTCTTCACGTTCCCGCAGGGTATCGATGGATTAGATTCAGTGAGGCGTCCCTTTAAGGATGAAGGCACCTATGAAGCGACGACTGATCTTTATGATAACAGGACGGAAACATTCAACCACCGGGGTTTCAGGTATGTGAAGAAACAAATCTAGCTAAAGAGCCAAGCAGGGCACTTTTGCACAAAAAGCATCATATCGAATGTTTGTTTGCTTTTTTGCTTCAAGCGCATGGACAAGCGTTGCGCCATGGGCTATAATGGTAAGGAAATTTGTATGCAATGTTGGGGGCTGCGGCATGAATTTGGAGCAACTGCTGGACCGCTGGAAGCAGGATGAGTATTTTATGGAGAATGTCACCTGCTGGCATACCATTCCCGCCCATCCCGCCCAGTTTGGTGAGTATCCGGAGGGGATCGATCCACGCATTCCCGAGGTTTTGAAAAAGCGCAGCATTCACCGCCTGTACACCCATCAAGCCGCCAGCCTGGCCGCGACAGGTGAGGGCAAGGATGTGGTGGTGGTAACGCCCACCGCCTCCGGCAAGACCATGTGCTACAACCTGCCTGTGCTGTCGGCCATACTGCAGAATCCCGATTCCAGGGCATTGTACCTGTTTCCCACCAAGGCGCTGTCGCAAGACCAGGTGAGCGAACTGTATTCCCTGATCGAAGCGCTTCAAGTGGACATTAAAACCTACACCTACGACGGGGATACGCCCGGCTCCGCCCGAAAGGCGGTTAGGCAGGCGGGCCATATCGTTGTAACCAACCCGGATATGCTCCACAGCGGCATCCTGCCCCAGCATACCAAATGGGTGAAGCTGTTTGAGAATCTGCGGTATATCGTGATTGACGAGATCCACGCGTACCGCGGTATCTTCGGCAGCAATCTGGCCAATGTGTTAAGACGGCTTTTGCGCCTTTGCGCTTTTTACGGCAGCCGTCCCACCTTCATCCTGTGCAGCGCTACCATTGCCAACCCCAAAGAACTGGCGGAAACCCTCACCGGCCGGCCCGTCACAATGATCGACAACAACGGCGCACCTACGGGGGAGAGGCACTTCATCTTCTACAATCCGCCGGTTGTGAACAGGCAGCTGGGCATCCGTAAGGGCTCCGTGCAGGAAACAAAGGCCATTGCTTCGACGCTGCTGAATAACGGCGTGCAGACCATTGTCTTTGCCAAAAGCCGCCTGATTGTGGAAGTGCTGACCAGGCATTTGAAGGACATTGTTCGCGATCCTCTGGGAAACGCAGGCCGGGTTAGGGGTTATCGCGGCGGATACCTGCCCAGTGAGCGCAGGATGATTGAAGCCGGGCTTCGCAGGGGAGCCATCGATGCGGTAGTCTCCACCAACGCACTGGAGTTGGGCATCGACATCGGCGCGCTGGAGGCCTGTGTATTGTGCGGTTATCCCGGCACCATTTCCAGCACGTGGCAGCAGGCGGGCCGGGCGGGGAGGCGAAAGGGAACGTCGGTGATGGTGATGGTCGCCTCATCCGCCGCCATTGACCAGTACATCGTGACCCACCCCCATTACTTTTTCAGCCAATCGCCGGAGCATGCGCTACTCAATCCCGACAACCTGTATGTGCTATTGAGCCATTTTAAGTGCGCCGCCTATGAGCTGCCCTTTGAGGATGGGGAAACCTTCGGCAACGTGGCATCCACACAGGAATTACTCACCTATCTTTCAGAGGAGAACATTCTTCGCCATGTGGAGGGACGCTATCATTGGATGGCGGAGGATTTCCCGGCCTCGGAAATTTCCCTGCGCTCTGCGGCGAGTGAGAATTTTCTGATCGTGGATATCACAAACCCCGGCCATCACCGGGTGGTGGGGGAAATGGACCGTTATACTGTGCCCATGCTGCTGCATGAGAACGCCATTTACATGCACGAGGCCCAGCAGTTCCAGGTCGAAAAGCTGGACTTTGACGGATGCAAGGCTTTCATTCGCCAGGTGGATGTGGATTACTATACCGACGCTGATCTGAACATCAACTTAAGCCTCCTGGATATCACCGAGGAAAAAGGCGAGCCAGACAGACTGCAACTTGCGCTGGGAGAAGTTAAGGTTACCACCCTGGTGAAGATGTTCAAGAAAATGAAGCTTGATACCCATGAGAATCTTGGCTTTGGCCACGTGCGGCTGCCGGAAACCGACATGCATACCACTGCCATGTGGTGGACACTGCCGGATAACATCGCCTTAAAATATGGCAAGGATGAGCTGCAAAGCGGAATGCTGGGTGTGTCCAACCTTTTGCGCATCGTGGCACCGCTGTATTTGATGTGCTCACCCAGGGACATCAGCGTCATCTATCAGGTGAAGGGCACCTTCACCCAGCGGCCTACGCTGTTCGTCTACGACAACAGCCCCGGCGGTATTGGCCTTGCGGAAAAATGCTTTACCATGCAAAGCCTGCTGCTCCGTCACGCGCTGGAAATTGTCTCGGATTGCGAATGCAAGGAGGGCTGCCCCTCCTGCGCGGGACCGGTAGGGGAAATCGGTACGGAGGGCAAGTGTGCTTCTGTTTCCCTGTTGAAGGAGATGATAGCGTGCCCATAAGCCTTCGGGACAAACTGAAGTCGGTAGACAAGTTAAAGCCGCAAAACGAAGGCAAGCCTTCTATTCCCGCTGCGGGATGCTATCACGAGGAAAGAACCTTTGCCTTTACGGAGCTTCCGGGCATCCCGCAGGAGTTGGGTTTTTCCGGCCGGCTATTGGGCCTTGTGCTGAATCAGGCGGTGCCGGAAAGCGTCGATCCATACCGCATTCTTTATCTGGATACGGAGACGACTGGACTGAGTGGCGGCGTAGGAACCCTTGCTTTTTTGGTGGGAGCAGGCTATTTTACCAAGGAAGGCTTTACAGTCCATCAGTGGGTGATGCGGGACTACCCCGAAGAACGGTTCATGCTCACAGCATTGCAAGCCCTTTGTGACATGTTCCAACTGGTGGTCACCTTCAACGGCAAAACCTTTGACCTGCCTCTTTTGCAGGCAAGGATGCTGATGAACCGCATGGAGACAAGCGCTCTTGAAAGGTTGACCCATGCCGATCTGTTGCATCCAGCCCGCCGGATTTGGAAGCTACGGCTGAAAAGCTGCCGGCTGAGCCGCCTGGAGGAGGAAATCTTTCAATCTCCCCGGGTAAGCGATCTGCCGGGCAGCGAAGCCCCGGAGCGGTTCTTTCAGTTTCTAAAAACGGGAAACTTTACACTGCTCAAAGATGTGATTGACCACAACCGTCAGGACATCGTGTCGCTGGCAAGGCTTATGTATCGGCTGTTGAACGTGTACGAAAAACCGGAGCAGCAGAGCTTTTTCGAGGATATCTTCAGTGTGGGCCAGGCACTTGAAAAGCAGGGTGAAACAACCCTGGCCAGGCATTGCTACCATCTTTGCCTGGGCGGCAGCGTGAAGGTGCAGGCGCAATTGAACCTGGGACGCAGCTTCCAAAGGGCAAGAGAAATCGACCAAGCCATTTCCGCCTATCAGCGGATGATCGCTTGCCGGGAAGGAGGGCTTGCCCCCTACATAGAACTGGCCAAGCTGTATGAACACCGGCAGCGGGATGTAAAAAGTGCCCTGGAAATTACAAAGGCAGCTATTTTGTTGGCTTCTGAGCCTGCATTAGGCTCTAAAAATGCTATGCAGGATTTGCAAAATGCGTTACAATACCGTTATATGCGTCTAATCAAAAAGGCGCAGACACAGACCCTTACGAAGGAGGCACGGATTCGATGAGCTTTATGGGAAACATCAAGGGCCGCATGGCTCTTGCCAAACAAGGAAAAGGCGATGTGGAAGGCGCGAAGAAGCTGTATGAGGAGGCTTTGGCTGCCGGGCTGAATACAGCTCAATACATGCTGGCCTACTCCGTACTGCTGCTGAGAGATGGAGAGTATGAAAAGGCCAAGATACTGCTTGTCAAAACGCAAAAGGCTCCCGGGCTGACCGACGCCCAGCGCCAGCAGCTTTTCATGAATTATGCCGTAGCCTGCTACAAGCTGGGGGATCTCACTCGCGCCATCGAATTGATGGAAAAGCAGCATCAGCGCAATCCCAGCGGCTTGATCTACGGTACGCTGGGCTATCTGTACGTGGAAAGCGGGGATTTGGAAAAGGCCATGGCTTTCAACCAGGAAGCCATCGACTACGACGAATCCGATCCCATCGCCCTGGACAACATGGCACAAACCCTTTACCGCCTCAAGGGTGACAAGGAAGCTGCCAAGCCCTATTTTGAAAAGGCTCTGAAGGAAAAGCCCTCCCAGATCGACACATTGTATTTCCTGGCCCAGTATGACATTGAGGCAGGCGAAAAGGAAGCCGCTGCCGAGAAATTGGAAAAGGCCCTGGAGGGGCGGTTCTCGCCGCTCAACCATGCTACCAGGGATAAGGTGCAGGCGGCACTTGATCAATTGAAGGGCTGATGAAATGAGCAACATGCAATTGAATGATATCAAGGCCGTGATCTTCGACCTGGACGGCGTCATCGTATCTACCGACGACTGTCACTATGAGGCCTGGCAGCAGTTGGCCGACAAACAGGGCATTTATTTCGACCGGGAGATCAACCAGCGCCTGCGCGGCGTGAGCCGCATGGAAAGTCTGGAAATTCTTCTGGAGCGGGCTACCCGCGCTTATACGGAAGAAGAAAAGATCGCCATGGCCACCGAAAAGAACGAGGAATACAAGCGTCTGGTGATGAAGCTGACGCCTTCAGCCATTCTACCCGGCGCTTTGGAGACGCTACATAAGCTGCGGGAGAAGGGCATCAAGATAGCCATCGGCTCTTCCAGCAAAAACACGCCCGTCATATTAAAGCAAATCGGCCTGGAAGGTTATTTTGACGCCGTGGCTGACGGCAATCATATCAAAAACAGCAAGCCGGACCCGGAGGTTTTCCTTCTGGCCGCGAAGATGCTGAATATCCAACCCGTCCATTGCCTGGTGGTGGAGGACGCAGATGCCGGGGTGGAAGCCGCTTTGAACGGGAGCATGCGGGTGCTGGGCGTTGGCTCCGCCGCCGCAAACACAAAGGCGACGATTACTGCAAACTCCTTGAAAGACATCGATCTTGCAGCAATGATCGTGTAGTATTGTGCATTATTTGGATATACTTTTAAAGCATGGAAACCAGTTGGGAGGAATGTGCATGCTGGACCATAAGGTAGCTCAGGATGTATTGGCGGAAGCCATGAAGACCGGCGGGGATTTTGCCGAAATCTATCTGGAAGACAGGCGCAACCATGTACTGCAAATGCGCGGCGGAAAGATTGACACGGTACTCAGCGGAAGGCGCCACGGTGCAGGCATCCGTGTATTTCAAAACCTGTCCGCCATTTACGTGTACACCAACGATACCACAAGGGAAGGGCTCATCGACTGTGCCAGGAGGGCAGCCGCCGCGGTTAAAACCGGGCAGGCGGTTTCACCAAAGCAGCTCGTACCCCACGAAACAGTTTCAATCCATCCCATAGTTTACTATCCCACCACGGTGAAGGCGGCTCAAAAGGCGGAAAAGTTAAGAGCGGCACATGCGGCTGCTTCCTTATCGCCTGAGGTCAAACAAGTGGTGCTGGGCTATTCTGATTCGGAACAGGATGTATGGATCGCCAACAGCGAGGGTCTCTTCACATCCGACAGAAGGGTCTATTCCCGCATGAACTGCTCCGCCGTGGCTTCCGACGGAACAGAGAATCAAACCGGCTCCTGCAATCCGGGGGCCATGATGGGCTTTGAGCTGTTTGATCACAAGGTAAACCCTGAAAGTGTGGGGAAAGAAGCGGCGGAAATCGCAGTCACCATGCTTCATGCCCCGGTGTGCCCGGCGGGCGTAATGCCGGTGGTCATCGACAACGGCTTTGGCGGCGTCATCTTCCATGAGGCCTGCGGCCACAGCCTGGAGGCCACGGTGGTGGCCTTCGGCACCAGCGAGTTTTCAGGCAAGCTTCATCAGAAAATTGCCGCTGATTGCGTGACAGCCATTGATGATGGTACCATGCAGGGGGAATGGGGCAGCCTGAACATCGATGACGAAGGTACACCAACAAATCGCCTGGTGCTTATCGAAAATGGCATTCTGAAAAACTACATGGTGGATAAATTGAATGGGCGGCGCATGAACATGCCTTCCACCGGCAGCAGCCGGCGGGAAAGCTACGCA
>JAEZLW010000155.1 GCA_023415145.1 Bacillota bacterium
TATCCCAAACATGTCCACCTGTCGATACAAGAATGGAGGAAACCGACATGATTAAAATGAATCTTCAATATTTTGCCCATAAAAAGGGCGTAGGTTCCACCCGCAATGGCCGCGACAGCGAAAGCAAGCGCTTAGGCCCGAAGCGGGCTGACGGGCAATTCTCCCTCGCCGGCAACATTTTGGTCCGGCAGCGCGGCACCCATATTCATCCCGGCCTGAACGTGGGCATCGGCAAGGATGATACCCTGTTCGCCAAGGTAGACGGCATCGTCCGCTTCGAGCGCCTGGGCAAGGATAAAAAGCAGGTCAGCGTTTATCCCGCCGAACAAGCCGCCGCCCAATAAGTGGTTCTTTTTTATGGAAAACAGCCTGCCCTGAGCGTATCTCCGGGCAGGTTTTTTCCAATCATGAACGCTGATTTTCAACAAGCATGCGTCGTTGCGGCAGCTCATTTCACGCGGAGCATCGCCGCCTTCCGCTCATCGTATCACAGCGATGCATCGATTCGGCTCTCTGCTTTGCATTAGAAACAAACCACCGCTTTGGACACATTGATATTTTCCATTTGTATAACACATATGAAGGATTGAACGATAATGATCGGCACTATTATCAATACTCTCGCCATATTGTTGGGTTCCCTGGCAGGCATATTGTTGCGCAAGGGCCTGCCCCAGCGGCTTCGTGAAACGGTGATGCAAGGCCTGGGTTTGTGCGTGCTTATCATTGGCGTTCTTAGCGCTATCAAAACGCAGGACATGATGGCGGTGATTATCTCCATTGTTGTCGGAGGCCTGATCGGGGCGCTATTGAATATTGAAAAACGGCTGGATCAATTGGGGTTGCGCATGCAGAAGCTGCTGGCCGGGAAGCATGACGCCGGGGACAATTTGTTTGCCAAAGGCTTTGTTACTGCCAGCCTGATTTATTGTGTTGGAGCCATGGCCATTGTGGGTTCACTGGAAAGCGGCCTGAAAGGCGATCACAGCACGTTGATTGCCAAATCCGCGCTGGATGGTATCTCTGCCATTGTGTTCGCCAGCACCATGGGGCCGGGTGTTGCACTGTCTGCACTGGCGGTGCTTGTGTACCAGGGGAGCATTTCTTTATTGGCCGGATGGGCATCCCCTCTGTTTACACCGGAACTGATCGCCGAAATGAGCGCCGTTGGGGGGTTGCTGATCATCGGCATCGGTTTGAATCTTTTGTATGACAAGCGAATTGCCGTGGGCAATTTGCTGCCGGCCATTTTCGTACCCATGGCATACCTGCCCCTTTCGATGCTCGTTACACGGCTGATCGGCTGAAAAATGCAGGGACTTTTCCATCGTATGAAGAAGTAACATACATCATACAAACCATGGCAAGGAGGAAACGGCATGGCTTGGGAACAAAGCGTTTTGGACCGCATGGATGGCATTATGCAAGCGGCGCACGCACAGGGGCGAAGCACGTTGCATGAACACGAGGTCTACCAGCTTTTAAGGTTGGCAGGAATGGATGTGCCTCAGTATGTTTTTGTGAGTGACCCCAAGGAGGTCACCGAGCAAATGCTATCCCGCTTTCCGGGCAAGGACCTGATGATCAAAATTGTTTCCAGGGACATGGCCCACAACCAGCGCTACGGCGGTGTGAAACGCGTGTCCATTCGCGATCCGCTGTTCGTGCGCTTTTTACTCGAGCAGATGCGGGAAGAGGTTCTTTCCCATTTTGAGAATGAACAGAAGCCCTACATTGACGGTTTTCTGATTGTGGAGTTTATCCGCTTCACCCAGGCGCTGGGCAATGAAATCATGATCGGCCTTAAAGAAGACGCTTCCTTTGGCCCGGTGGTTACGCTGTCCAAGGGCGGGGATGACGCCGAATTCTTTGCCAAGTATTATGATCCGGCCAACCTGTTCCTGGCTCCGGTCGGCTTTGAAGATGCGCAAAGCTATACCCAAAGCTTGAATATCAAGCACAAATTCGAGGACATGGGACATCCGGAATACTTGAACATGATTGCCGCAGGCGTGGCACGTATATCGGAGCTGGGTATTGCCTTTTCCTTCCTGTCCGGGCGCAAGCCACCGTTTTATCTGAAGGCGCTGGATTTGAATCCCATCGTGTTTTCCAAGGATGGCCGGTTCGTGGCGGTGGATGGCTACGCGGAGTTTACTTTGGCCGATGACTCTGCCTCAGTCACCGCGCTGCCCAACGCATCCAATTTGCAGGAGTTCTTCCATCCCCGGGGCATCGTGGTGGCAGGTGTCTCCACCAAAGCGGAAAAATACAGCATGGCGAAAAACATCGTGACGCTGTTTGCGGATCTTGGCAGGGAGGATATCTACTGCCTGAATCCCAAAGGCGGCGAAGCGCAAATACAGGGCCGTACCTATCCTATCTACAAGAGCCTGAATGATATTCCACTTCCCTACGATTTGGTGGTATACGCCGCGCCGGGGCAATATTCCCTGGATTTTGTAAGGCAGGTGCCGCCGGGGAAATCGGTGATCCTCATTTCAGGCATTCCGGCGGATATGCCGTATGAGGATTTTGCCCGGGGCATGGGGGAAGCAAGGCAGCCGGGCGTACGCGTTATCGGCCCCAACTGCATGGGCGTTTTCCGAGCGCCAAGGGATGGGGAAAAGGGAGTCAATACGCTGTTCATTGATGAAAAGCGCATGCACATTCCGCTGGGCCCCAAGAGCAATGTGGCGCTGCTGACCCAAAGCGGTGCCATGGGCATCACCAGCGTTGAGCGGAACCCGTATGCCGCCATATTCAGCACCATAGTCAGCTTCGGCAACAAGGTAGACGTCAACCTGCCGGACCTGATGGAGTATTTTGAATCAGACAGCGCAGTGGAAGTGATGGCCCTTTACCTGGAAGGTGTGACTGCCGGGGAGGGAAGGCGCTTTTACGAGCTGGCCAAACGTTCCCAAAAGCCGGTAATCGTGTACAAGTCCGGCCGTACGGAGGCCGGGGCCAAGGCGGCCGCATCCCACACCGCTTCCATCTCCGGTAGTTATGATGTGTTCAAGGCCGCCTGCCTGCAGGCCGGTTGCGTTCTGACCGAGGAATTGGATGATTTTTATCACTTCACAAAGGCTTTTGCCATGCTTGCGGGCCGCAAGCCCAAGGGCTGCCGTGTGGCAGGGGTGGTCAACGCCGGCCTGGATGCCACCATGGGTGCCGATCTATTGCGGTATTTGAAGCCGGCGGACTTTACGCCAGAAACCGCCGTGCGGATACGGGAACTGAATACCCACGGCCTGGTAAGCGCGGGCACCGCCTTCTTGGACCTGACGCCTATGACCGACGACGAGGGCTATGCCGCGTACATCGAGGCCGTGCTTTCCGATCCCGGTGTGGATTGCATGTTTGTGGCCATCGTTCCCCATATTGAGAACCTCAAAACCTTGCAGGACAGCTATCTGGACGAGGATGCCATCGGGCCGCTGCTGGTGAATACGGTGAAACGCCATCACAAGCCTGTTGTCGTATCGGTCAATGCCGGCAAGCACTTTTTGCCCTTTGTGCAATACCTGGAGGAAAACGGCCTGCCCGTTTACGGCGACATCCGCTCCGCCGTGCGCAGCCTGGACGCCTATGTGGATTACTGGACGAGGAAGAATGAAGGATAAACGTGCTCCTGACCTAAAATCTGTTACAAGGAAACGGTGAATAATTTTTGTATGTGACTCGTTAAATAGAAAGCAGTAAGTAGGTGAACGGGAGGACAAGGCGTGAGGCTAGGCAAACCGGAAAAGCGAATAAAGGGGTTGGCAATCATCCTCGTGCTGCTCATGAGTTTTGTGCTGCCGCAGGCTTTGCACATCCCATCCACCATGGCTTTTGCGCAGGCTGAAAATGGCTTGGTGCGGGTGCTGCTGACACGGCTGGCACTCACCGACAGGCTGGACGCGGCTTTGGACGGCAGCTATTCGGTAGAACCCGGCGGGATGGCTTTTCAGCGGGGATCGAAAATAACAATATCCAGCACGCAAGGCACATTGATGCTGTATTACGAGGGAATGGCCATGAATGCCGGGCAGCAGCTTGTATTAAGAAGGCATGCGGTGCTGACAGGCGAGGAGAACGGCCTTCGGTTAAATGGCAATTACAGCCTGTATACGGGCGATTTGGTGATAACCATCCGGGATGGGTTGCTGCGCGCCGTTTTGCATATTCCCATGGAGGAATATTTGCTGGGCGTAGTGCCTTACGAAATGAGCGATTCCTTCCCGGTGGAGGCACTGAAGGTCCAGGCTGTCACCGCCCGTACCTACGCGCTGAAGAGAACCGGCAGCTCATTGGACTATGACGTGGTGGACAATACCAACGACCAGGTGTTCAAGGGGATGCTGCCCGGCAATGTGCAGGCTGTACAGGCAGTACGGGAGACAAACGGCAAGGTCGGTTATTTCAATGGCGGCCTTGCCGATTGCTATTATTCGGCCAGCAACGGCGGTCAGACAGAACTAGTGCAAAACGTATGGGGCGGCCAGGATGCAGGTGCCAGCGTGATCAAAGATGACCCGTACGACCTGGGCAATCCCCTGAGCGTGGTCAAACGCTATGCCGTGCCCCGGTCATACGTTCATACTGCGGTTGATGATCCTTTGCTGGTACTAATGAAAAATGCGCTTTCTTTGCAGCTTGCCGCACTCGGGTATGACGGTGATCCTGCCAACATCCGTATTACGGCCATCAATGGTGTCACAGCACACACGCCCAAGTTCCAAGCGCCCAGCAGGGTCATGACCATGCTTCGCTTTGACGTTCGGGCGGAGGCTAGACGGCCCATGACAGAAACCTTGCAGGAGGAGGAGTCGTTCTTCCTGGTGCAGACAGATACGCCTGTTCCAAGCTCGACACCCGAAGCACCGAAATGGACAGCCATTCAGCCGGTGCCGCAGGCTTTGACGTTTGATTTGCCCATTTTCCCTGATGTGGAAACGGCTTTGAACCTCTCCATCAACGGCGGCAGCAATGAAATTGTAACCGTCCGGGAAACAGAGGAAAGTTTTGTTATCGAATCCCGGCGGTATGGCCACGGTGTCGGCATGAGCCAGCGGGGCGCTGAATGGATGGCACTCAAGGATGGCGCAACCTACGAGCAGATTTTGCAGTTTTATTATCCAGGGATGACGCTTGTCAAAATGCAATCCCAGGCAACGCCAAAGCCGGCCATAGATGCCGCATTCCTGGCAACGCCAGGTCCGCCGGCCACGCCAACGCCCAGACCTACCGTGATGCCCTTAACCCAGACGCCTGCACCGAATGAGTGGATAGCCAAGGTAACGCTCATCGCGGAAAACTCCACCCTAAACCTGCGCGGCGAGCCCAGCCTGGCCGGGCCGGTTGTCCGCCTGTTGTATTACGGGCAAAAGCTGTTGGTGCTGGAAGAGTTGCCCGACGGTTGGCTCAAGGTGAAAACGGACGCCATGGAAGGCTATGTGATGGCCAGCTTCGTGGAAAGGGATGAATAGGGGTATAAGGGATACAATGCACCGCCAGCCCGGCAATTATGCCGGGCTGGTTTTTTCTACTGATTTGTAATTTCAATGTATCTATGAGCATGAGATTTAAGAAGCATGTCTAGTCCCGCATGCTGTCATCCTGAACGCAGTGTAGGATCTTTGCTTTGCACACTTCGCCAAGATCCCTCGTCACTGCGTTCCTCAGGATGAAAACGGGTGGAGATTGCTTGGTTTCGAGGTGTTTGTATTCATCGAAACCTAAATATTGCTGAGTAGCATTGTTTCTCTTCGGAACTTGACAATTACTATAACGTAACATAAAATAGTACGTGACAAATGTTATAATGTATCTGGAGATGGCGCTATGAAAATGATTGCTCTCAAAAGTGAAAAGGAGCTTCGCATTTATTCGCTGCCCCTGCGGCAGAAAATACTGCGGGAGATGCAGCTTCTGGGCCGCCCTGCCACGGCCAAGGAAATTGCCGACAGGCTCAAAATCACACCTTCCGCGGCACAGCACCATTTGAAGCAACTGATGTCCATCGGCCTGATTGAGCCAGACCATATGGAAGTGATCCGCGGCATACAGGCCCGCTATTTGCGGCTTGCCAATGTCACCGTCAGCATCGGGCAGCAATACGTCGATTCGCTGGCCACCATGCGGGACGAAATGGTAAAAGGCGGACTGATGACCGCCTTGAGCGGCTTTATGAGGACGGTGGAAAAGTACAGGGAGAATCCGGAACCGGAAAATAGGGCAAAGCTAAACGACATATTGACCGGCATCGTACACCTGACGCCAAAGGAAGCCGATGATTTTTATCAGTTGGTGACCGGCTTTTTGGAATGCCATACGGTTGCAGGGCCGGATACAAAGCCCTGGGAGCTGGTGATGCTGGCATACCGAATGGATTATACGCACGAGGAATAATGCTATGAAAACAAGGCACTATGCGCTGATACTTATGCTTTGCAGCTTTTGTCAGGGGCTGCTTGCTTCCATATTGAGCCTGGCGTTTCTTACCAAGGGACTGACGCTTTCCACTCTCGGCCTGGGGCTTGCCGCCTTTTCCGCTACGGCGGTGCTGCTGGAGGTGCCATCCGGCATCGCGGCCGACATGCTGGGCAAAAAGCGGGTGTTCATACTGTCCATGGTGGTAACGGCAGCCGCCATTCTCATCATTTTGCCAGGCTTTGGCACGATATGGACCATCGGCGGCCTGGCGCTATATGGTGTTGGCCGGGCATTATCCTCCGGCACGATAGAAGCGCTGTTCATCAGCCGCTACCGGCAGGCCTTCGGGGCTGAAAGCATCCCCAAAGGCATGAAGGTGCTTTCTGTCTGCGAATCCACAGGGCTTGGGCTTGGCGCGCTTATAGGTGGCATACTGCCTGCTGCCGGCGCGGCCTTGATCCCTCTCTTCGGGCCCTACGACCTTCCGCTGCTGTTGCGGGCCGTGTTGTCCCTGGCCGCCGCGTTTTTGGCCGCAGCCCTGATCCCGGAGGATGTGCCCGAAAAGCATGAGCATCTCAATTCTTTAAAGCGGCAGCTACAGGAGGGAGCTGCACTGTTTCGCGGGAGCAGGAACCTGAAAAGCCTGCTAATCTCAGTGGTGGGCGTTGGCTTTGTGCTGGCCTTTCTGGAGGTGTACTGGC
>JAEZLW010000199.1 GCA_023415145.1 Bacillota bacterium
AGGACGAGTACATGCTTGGCCGCCGCTATCTTGTTGCCCCGGTGGTGATTGAGGGCGAATATGAGCGCAGCTTGTACCTGCCTAAGGGCAGATGGCGGCATTTCTTTACTGGCGATTGTTATGAAGGAAACATGGAGATACGCATACCCTGCCCGCTGGAGCAGATTCCCGTATTTGAAAGGATGGATGACGTTGGCGAAGGTCCGTATTGAACCTTGGTCGATCCATAGGGAATCTGCGGTGGATGACTTTGGTGAAAGCATATTCTTTGTTGGCAACGGGTTTCTTGGCGTGCGGGGTTTTTTAGGATCTGCCACAAAGCTAAATCCCCAGGAGCACGGGATATTCAGGGCCGGGCTGTTCGACTTTATCAAGCCTGGTATTACGGATATGGTGCAGCTTCCGGATACGCTGACGCTGCGCGTTTTAGGCCTTAAGCCAACTGCTGTCACGCAAACGCTGGATATGCGGCGGGGTGTATTGATACAGGTGTGGGAAAGCGAACATGCCACGCTGCGTTTTGAGCGGGCCGTGAGCATGGCCGACAGCCAGCTTGTTTTGCAGCGGCTAACCATCACCTGCAAGCAGGCGGGGGAGTATACGGTTCAGGCCGTTGCCGATGCTTCTGTACGCAATCTGCCCGTGCATGACGACCAAATGCTGACATCCACAGAACTGATAAAGCTGCTTGATATCCAACACCTTGACGAAAACTGCTTGCGGATGCAAACCGTACCCAGCGGCCACCCGGTTAATATCGAGTGGAAATTGCACAGCAGCCTTCCGGCGGTTGCGGCTGCGCAGGTGCAAGGCGAAACGGCAATTACCAGCCTCACGCGATCATTGCAGGCAAAAGAAACATGGACGGTAGAAAAGCATACCCGCGTGCTCGTCAAGGGCGAAACGGCCAATGCGGATGAGAAAGACCCTTGGGATGCGCACTTTCAGGCATGGCATGATCTTTGGGAGGAATGCGACATAGAGCTGGAGGCCGATGATGCGCTCCAAGGGGCGGTACGCTACAACATCTTTCAGCTGCTATGCAATAACGCATCCAATGACCGCTCTGTTTCAATCGGCGCAAGAGGGCTGACCCACGGCCGCTACAAGGGCAATACCTTCTGGGATACGGAAATTTTTCTGCTGCCCTTCTACCTTTTCACGCGCCCTTGTGCCGCAAGGAATTTGATGCTGTACAGGGCGGACCGCCTCGCTGATGCGATGGAGCTTGCAAGAAAGCAAAATCTAAGCGGCGCCCGGTATCCCTGGATGTGCTCAGACAGCGGCAAAGAGCAGTGCGAAAGCTGGGACATCGGTCTTTGCGAAACCCATATTACCGCAGATGTTGCCTACGCCATGCAGCAATACGCTGCAGTAACAGGCGATATAGCGTTTGTACAGGAGCATGCGTCAAAGGTATGGCTTGAAACCGCCAGATACTGGCTCAGCCGCCTGACATGGGAAAAGGAAACGGAGCGCTACAGCACCTTTTTTGTCAAAGGCCCGGACGAATACTGCGGGGCGACGGTCAACAACACGTATACCAACTATCTGGCGCGCAACAATCTCAGCCTGGCCCTTGAGTACGGTGACCTTGGCGATATAGAACGCGAAAGGCTTGCACACGCCAAAGATCACATTGCCATCCTGTATGACGAAAAGCGTGATTTGTACCTGCAGGATGAGTTGCTGGACCGGCTGGAGGATGCGCCCTTCCTGAAGCGGGATGACAGACCATCCTATCAGCAGGTATGCTTCGACCGTATGCAGCGCTACCGCATCATCAAGCAGGCCGATCTGGTGCTTTTGATGACGCTTTTTCCCAAGGATTTTACGCAAACGCAGAAGCGCAATGTCTTTGCGTATTACGAACCCATCACCCTGCATGATTCCACACTAAGCTATGGCGTGCATGCGCAACTGGCTCTTACACTGAAGCTGTGGGACAAGGCGGAAATGTATCTGCACAAAGGGATTTTCCTGGACCTATACGATGTGATGGGGAATACGGGCCAGGAAGGAATCCACATGGCGGCCCTTGGCGCAGCATGGCAGGCGCTGGTGTTTGGTGCGGCAGGGCTATCCCTGGATGAGGAAGGAAATGCTACCGCACAGCCGCATCTGCCCCGGAATATCCGCTCCATGCGGTTTAAAGTAAGAGCCAATAATAAGCAGTACCAGGTATCGGTTTCTGATACGGGAAGGGCTGAGGTTTTGGAAATATCTTAATGGGAGGTGGTTTGCTTGTATCTTAGCAACCGGCGGGAAAAGCGAATAACGGTTACGCTCTTTCTTGCGCCGTCGCTACTCGGGCTGCTGGTGTTCTGCCTGATTCCCATGCTGGCGTCCATTGTCTACAGCCTATTGGACTACGACCTTTTAAAGCCCATGAGCGAGATCAAATTTGTAGGGCTGCGCAATTTCATCAGGGTGCTGACAGGCAGGGAACTTTATGATACGGGGCTGCACACGCTGACCTACGTGGTGCTGTATGTGCCGCTGGTGCTTGTGGTATCGCTGTTTCAGGCATTGCTTCTTAATCGTAATTTTCAGGGCAAAGCCTTTTACCGTATCATTTTCTACACACCGGTCATCACCTCTTGGGTTGCCGCGGCGGCCGTGTGGCGGTGGTTTTTGAACGGACAGTTCGGTGCGTTCAATCAACTGCTTGGCTTGATTGGCATCGACGGACCAAGCTGGCTCAATGACAAAAACTGGGCCATGCCGGGAATCGTGATTGCCGCCGTATGGAAGGATTGCGGATATTTTGCATTGATTCTGCTGGCGGCCCTCAAGGCCATCGACAAGACCTATTACGAGGCGGCGGATATCGACGGCGCGGGCTTCTTTAAAAAACTGTACGGCATCACCTTGCCGCTCATCTCCCCGACGCTGTTTCTGCTGGTGGTCATGCTTATCATTGGTTCCCTGCAGGTGTTCGATTCAGTATTCATCATGACCGGCGGCGGCCCGGCGGGGGCGACCACCATCTTCATGGAGCGCATTTACCGCTATGCCTTCAGAATGTACAAAATGGGGATGGCATCGGCCTTCTCCTGGGTGATGTTTGTGTTGATTCTGCTGTTCACGCTGGTGCAATTCTGCCTGCAAAAGAGGTGGGTCAACTATGACACATGAGCAAACGTCCCCCGCCCTCCCTGTGCGGCGGAAGCAGTTTCCCTTGCGTCACGTGCTGAACAAGGTGTTCTTTTACCTGGCTGTTACATTGCTTGCGGCTTTTGTTGTGCTGCCGTTTTTGTGGATGATCTCCACCTCCCTTAAAAGCAAGGAGGGAATCATGACTATACCCATCCGCTGGATTCCCCAGCATCCAACGGTAGAGGGGTATCAGCGGGTCTTCTCCATGACCAATTTTTCTTTCCCCAGGGCCGTGTTCAACAGCTTCTTTCTTTCCGCCATGGGTACAGCGGTCAGCGTGATGTCGGCATCAATGGCAGCCTTCGTTTTTGCGAAAATTCCCTTCAAAGGCCGTCAGCGTATCTTCGGCCTGTTCCTGGCAACGATGATGATCCCCGGCACCGTAACCATGGTTCCCAACTATATCATCCTCAATTACATGGGCCTTTTGGATTCCTTTACAGGCTTGATCCTGCCGTCCATCTTCAGTGCCTTCTCCGTATTCATGCTCCGCCAAAGCATGATGGGGCTCAATGACGCGTATCTGGAATCCGCGTTCATCGACGGCGCGCCGCTGTACAAGATCTTTTACCGGATCGTTCTTCCCATGGTCAAGCCGACGGTTGCTACACTGATCCTGCTCAATTTCATGGGGCAATGGAACAGCTACCTTTGGCCGCTGATCGTTTTGCAAAGCCCGCAAAAGCAAACGCTTCAGGTGGTGCTGGGCACCATGGCCAGCATGTATGGCGGCAACGAGCATATTCAAATGGCCGGCGCAGTGCTTTCCGTCATACCGATCCTTGTGGTGTATATGTTCTGCCAAAAGTATGTGGACCGGGGCATAGCCATCGGCGGGCTCAAGTAATGATTTGTCTGGCGGGCGTACCGCCATACAGATAAAAATGAAATGGAGGAGTAAACCATGAAGAAACTGCTATCCCTGCTTACCGTGCTGGCGCTTTTGGTGGGGATTGCCCCCCTGGCTCTCGCATCAGAACCAGTCACCATCACGTATGCCCATTTCTCAGCGGGTGAAGCGCAGGAAGAAACCTTGCGACAGATGATCGCCATCTTTGAGCAGAAGAACCCCGACATCAAGGTGGATGCAAGGGCCGTTGGCTACGGCGAGCATTTCACCCAGCTTGCCACGCAGATTGCCGCGGGCAACGCGCCTGACTGCTTTGAGCTGAACATGGAAAACTTCCTTGCGTTTGTTGTACGCGGCGCCGTGCAGGAAGTGGGCGGCCTGTTTGAAACAACCGGGACAGACAAAAGCGTATACAGCGAAGGCGTTTTGAATGCCTGCAGCTTGGACGCAAAGCTCTATGCCATCCCCATGAGCTATTCCACCACCGTGGAACTGTACAACAAAACGCTTTTTGACAAGGCCGGCATCGCCTATCCCAACGACGATTGGACGGTTGAGGATGAGCTCAATGCTGCAAAGGCCATCCAGGCGCTGGGGCTTGAGGATACCTACGGCATGTTCCAGGAAGTGCAATACTGGGAGTTCTACAAAACCATCAAGGCCTTCGGCGGCAGCATGCTCAGCGAAGACGGCAAAGCATTCACCCTCAACAGCCCAGAAAACGCACAGGCGCTGCAATACATGGTGGACCGTGTGCGCGTTCATCACGTGATGCCTTCCCAGGAACAATTGGCAGGCCGCGGCAATGTGGACCTGTTCATCGAAGGAAAACTGGGCATGCTCCGCTGCGGACTGTGGAACTTCTCCACCATTGCCCAGCGGGCCACAGGCTTTGAGTGGGATATCGCTGTTGAGCCCGGCTCCACGCAAAAAGCAACGTTCTTCTTTGCCAATGTGGGCTGCGTTTCACGTACCAGCCAAAAGCAGGAGGCTGCTTTCCGCTTCCTCAACGCCATGGGCTCCGATCCCGATATCGTAAAGCTTCGCCTTGCGACCCAATGGGAGCTGCCCGTTGTCGCGGATGAAAACCTGATGGCCGAGTACCTGAAAGTGACCCCGCCCAACAACAAGAAGGCTGTTCTGGATTCCATGGATTATGCCGTCACCCCGCCCGCCCTGGAAGAGTTCAGCTATGCCGTGGAAATTCTCAATCCCCTGCTGACTGGTCTGGAATCCACGGATCTGAGCGCTCAGGAGTTGCTGGACCAGGCCCAGGGTGAGCTGGAAAGCGCCATCGAGCTGAAGTAAAACAAGCAGACATACAAAAATCAAGGGGCTGTCATGTTAAAGGGAATCGCTTCACATGACAGCCCCTCTTGTAAAGAAAATGCAGGCTTCCATGGAGGGTTGTATGAGCATTTCCGTTGGGGTTGTCGGCCTTGGGACCATTGCCGCCTGTGTGCATCTGCCTGGCATACAATTAAGCCGTGATCTTACGCTTGCAGCCGTTTGCGATGTTGATGAAAAGAAGTTGAAGGCGGTTGGCGACACGTATGAAATTCCTGAAAAATACCGTTTCACAGATTACCGGCACCTGATTCGATGCAAAGAAGTTGCGGCAGTGGATATCTGCACCCCCAATGACTGCCACTATCAAATGGCGATGGAAGCGGTATCCGCCCAAAAACCCTACGCGGTGGAAAAGCCCGTCACCATGAATCATCAGGAAGCGAAGGCACTGCTTGATGCCACCGAAAAGGCGGGCATTAAAAGCATGGTCTGCTTTTCCTACCGCTTCAAGGCGGCGGCCCGCTACGCACGGGAGCTTGTTACAAGCGGCGCTCTTGGGGAAATCCATCATGTGAACATGCAGTACCTTCAATCCTGGGGCCGAAAGGAAGCGGATGTTCCCCTGGTGTGGCGGTACATCAAATCCCGATCAGGCTCCGGCGCGCTGGGGGACCTGGGCTGCCATGCGCTGGACCTTGTGCGCTTTGTCTTGGGCCGGGAAGTTGAAAAAGTGGTTGCCGATGCCGGTACCTTCGTAAAGCAGCGGAAGCTGGAAGGCGGCACGGGCATGGGTGTAGCCGATGTGGATGATTACTGCCATTATCTTGCCCGCCTGCAGGGAAATGTGGCCGCCAGCTTTCAAGTTACCCGATTTGCCTATGGCCGGGGCAATTACCAGCGGCTGGAGGTATACGGTGAAAAGGGCGCGCTTGTGTATCTTCTGGATGCGGAGCCTGGTGTGGATGAACTGGAAATCTGCATCGGCCAGCCCATGGGAAGCTTGAATGTGTTTACAAAGGTGCCTGTTCCCTCTTATAATGATGCAGATCAGATGCAAAGCTTTGCCAATCTGCTTTTGGACAAGGGAGACGGTCTAGCCGCCACCATCCGGGACGGGTACATGAATCAACTGGTGGTGGATGCGGTGATCGAATCATTTGAGGGTCAAAAATGGGTGACTTTATAGAGATACATTGTTAGGAGTTGAAAAGCATGGCCAGAAAAATCAACGTGACCATCTATAACGAGTTCAAGCATGAACAAATGAATCCGGATGTGCAGCGTATCTATCCCCAGGGCATTCATACGGTGCTCAAATCTTTTCTGGAAAAGGATGAAGCCATCGGCTTGATCCGTCTGGCCACACTTGAAAATCATGAACAGATGTTAACCCAGGAGGCCCTTGACGATACCGATGTCATGATCTGGTGGGGCCATATGGCGCACCATTTGGTAAGCGACGAGGTGGCTAGGCGGGTGGTATTAAGGGTGTGGCAGGGCATGGGTTTTCTGGCGTTGCACTCCGCCCACGCCAGCAAACCTTTTCAAATGCTGTTGGGCACAGATACGCAGATGCTGCGCTGGCGGGAAAACGGCGAGCGGGTGCGGTTGTGGAACATCGCCAAAAACCACCCCATAACCCAGGGCCTTGGCGAAACCTTTGTGGTGCCTCATGATGAAACCTACGGTGAGCCGTTTGATATCCCTGATCCCGACCAGATTATTTTCCTTTCCTGGTTTGAGGGCGGCGAGGTTTTTCGAAGCGGCTGCGTGTGGCGCAGGGGCCAGGGCCAAATCTTTTACCTGCAAAACGGCCACGAAACCTATCCCGTTTACCATCAGTCGGAAATTCAAAGGATCATCACCAACGCCGTCAAATGGCTTTGTCCGCCAAACCGCATTTGCATTGTGGACCGCGGCGGGTTCAACACCCCGGCGCTGGAAGGGAAGCGGGATTAGGCAGTCTGTGCTCCGGGATAATGCCTGCATACGATCACAAGAATCCAGATTGCACATTCCATCGATGTGCATATCTGGATTCTTGTCATAATTGAGTGTCTCCTAAAACCAAACATTACATCATTCCTCTCATCCCTTCCTGAAAAAACAAGTATACCCATCGGCCATTCCCGCATTTATATCGCATTTTTCGTCATTTTTTGTAGACGCGACAATAAATGTAACATATAATGTACAATATATTGTTTAAGGGATTGACGCCTATGAACATACTGGTGACGGGTATTCTTTCGCCAATGGTATTGGGTATGGCAGAGCGCCTGCAGCGCGATGCCCATCAGGTGACCATGATGGGCAAGATCGAAGGCGTCAAACCGGAGCATGCACCAGCCAATTTTCATGACATGCATCCCAGCAATCCTGATGCGCTGAAGCTCTTGCAGGCCGGCCGCTTTCATGTGATTGTTTTTTTCTATGCCTATCAATGTGAAGAAATGCAGGAATACGGCTCCGTGCAAGGTTCCATGCTGGACGTGCTGTTTACATTTCAGCAGGTCGCATCGCAAAGCGGCGTGGAGCGTTTTATTCTCATTACCGATCAGCGTGTATTTGGCTTGATGCAAAGCGCATTGGAGAAAGAAACGCCAATACCCGATTCTCCCACCGGCATATTGATCAAGGCCGCGGAAGATTGCCTGCGCTACAGCAAAGCAGGCATGATGAAAACGCTCATTGTGCGTGTAACCAACCTGTATATGCCCGGTACGGAAGATGCTTTTTTCAGCCGCGCCTTGCGCCATGCCAGGAACAATAAGCCCATGGTGATTGACGGTACAGAGGATTCTCCCTGTGATTTTCTGCATGTGGATGATCTTGCGCTGTTTATCAGCCTTTCTCTGGAAACGGATGTGTCGGGCATTGTGCATCTTACATATGGGGACTTTTGCACCTATGCAAAGGTGATTCAAACGCTTAAGAAACATTTTCCAGGGCTTACAGCGGCATATACGGGAAGGTGTGTGCGGTACGCGATCTTGAGAACCTCGCAAACAGCAAAGAAAATGGACTGGGTTCCACGCCATCACTGGGCACAGGAACTAAACGAGATCATTGCGGGGGATGACAGGTACAACGTAGGAAGGAAACCGTTTCGTTGGCTGAAGGGCCTTGGCCGCCGCTTGTTCGGCAAGGCGCTTCCCTGGGTGGAGATGATCGCATTCGGCGGGCTTGCCCAGTGGCTTTCATCCTTATCCAGGATCTATGCAACCTTCCGTTTTGCTGATTTCTGGCTCTTTTATGCCATACTGATGGGCAGCTTGCACGGCGGGCTGATCGGCATCGCGGCTGCGCTCATCGCCTGCCTCTCCTATGGCATGGAGTGGGTGATGCAGGGAAATGACCTGTATCTGTTGCTTTACAACATGGACAACTGGCTGCCGCTGATGATGTATATGCTGGCAGGCGGCTTGTTTGGGTATATGCATGACAAAACAAACGAAAAAGTGAAGATGCTGGAGCGGGAAAAGGAAGAGCGCGATACGGAGACCGCCTTTTTGGAAAGCATGTACAAGCAGGCTTCCGAAGACCGCAGCCAATTGCAAAAGCAGGTCATGCGCTACAGGGACAGCTATGGCAGAATCTATAATATCACACGGGAATTGGATACGATGCAGCCTGAGCAGGTCTTTCTGTCAACGCTCAATGTGCTGGAAGACACCATGCAAAACCACAGCGTCGCGCTGTATTCGCGTACCGGCAATACACCTTTTGCAAGGCTTGTGGTGCATTCCAGGGAAATTGTCGGCAGTTTATCGAAATCCCTGGATCTTGACAAATTCCCGTTGATGAAGGTGCGGCTTGAACGCGGCGAACCGTTCACCAATACGGTGTTGGAACCGGGATACCCCGTGTTCTGTGCACCGGTCATGCAGGATGACCGGCTCATTGCCATGATCGCGCTATGGGATGTACCCTTTGATCAGCAAACGCTGTATCACCAGAATCTCTTCAATGTGGTGGCAGGCCTCGTGCAGTCGGCCATGGTGAGAACGCTTCGGTATTTCAACATGTCCCAGGATATGTATCTGGAGGATACGCACATTTTGGCCGACAAGGCTTTCAGGTCCGCCCTTGGCGTTTATCAGCGGATGAGAAAGCAGCGCACATCCAGTTATCTTTTGCTGCGGGTAAAAAGCATCGCAGGGGAAGTCCCGCTGATGGAAATGGACCGTTTTATCGGCAGTGTGACCAGGACGACAGACCTTACGGGGCGTACGGACGACGGCACCTATTTTGTACTGCTGCCCCAGGCAAGCGTGGACAATATGCCCCAAATAGAAAGCAGGTTCATGAAAGCAGGGCTTGTATGCGAGGTCGTTCCCCAGGAGGTTGCGTATGCATAGCGCTTACGTACTGTACCTGATACTGGGCTTGCATGGGCTGCTCTTTTTGTCTGCTGTAATGTACGGAAGCCTATCAAGGCGCCGCATTCGCGCTTCCCATTGCGTGTGGATGTTTCTGACGCCTGTTTTCGGCCCCGTCACAGGCTTTGTTCTGATGAGAGCTGTTGGGGAAATACCCAAGGGGATGGAATGGATACGCCGCAACGAAAAGAACAAGGAAATGATCCTTCACCAGATGCCGGTCAAAGACATGGTGCCACTGGAAGAAGCGCTGCTCATCAACGACCCACACAAGCGGCGCACCCTGATGATGAATATTCTTCGGTCTGACCCCATGCAATATCTGGACCTGCTTTTGATCGCGCGGTTCAATGATGATACGGAGACGGCGCATTATGCAACGGCCACCATCATGGAACTGCAGCGGCAGTTCCAGTTGGAAATCCAGCAAAGGCAGGCAGAGCTTGCCCAAAATGAAGCGGATAAGCAAAAGCAGCGGGAGTATGTGCAGTATCTTTCCACCTATTGCGAAAGCGGCTTGCTGGAAGGGCAGCTCCTTAGGAGGCAGCGGCTTGTGCTGAAAAAAGCACTGGAGCAGTGCAGGCCGCTTATGGAAGATCCCATGCTGCTTCGCATTATGGTTCATAACAGTCTGGCGCTGAAAGAAGCGGCGGAAGCAAGGACGGCAGCGCAAACGCTTATGGCAAAATGGCCGCTTGACGAAAACTCCTGGCTGGAGGGGTTGCGCGTCTGCGTGGAAACGCGGGATCAAAGCGGCATGCAGGCGCTGCTTCAAAAGATGCACAATACTCCGGTGGATTTTACCAGCAAGGGACGTGAACAGCTTCTTTTCTGGACGGAGAAACGCGCATGAGACAGCATATTTTCTGGGCACGCCTTCTGATGCCGATTCTGATCATGGCTTTGCTGGCCGGCGCAATCCTGCTTGAAAAAAAAGGAACGGCCATCGAGGCGCGGGAGGCCATGCTGGATATTCTGGCAAAGGATACGGACGAAGCGAATCAAACCGGGGACCTGAAACCGGACGTTTTGATTTTGTACCGTTCGGCGGATGCTTTTGAAACCGTCTCCAAGCAAACGCTTGCCGACACGCTTCACGCAATGCGCATTGCCTATCGGGCCGTTGACCTTACCATGGATCCGCTGCCTTCCCTTGACGATGTTTCCATGCTGCTTACATGCTGCCGCGACCTTGAACCTTTTGAAAACGATTTGGAAAAACTGATCAAGTGGATAGAAGAAGGCGGCAAATTTGGCATGATGATGACGCCTGTCGTTGATGCTTCATTCCGGGTGCTGCATCGAAAGCTGGGCATCTCAGATATGGGAACCGAGTATAGGCTGTATGATTCCCTTTGTTATACCTCCGGCCTGCTTCCGCTATGGGGGGACAGGGTTTTTGATCATCATTTGCAGGATTATGCATTGACTGTACGGCTGGAGCCGGACTGCACGGTGCACATGCAAAGCGGCGACAGCGTAAAAACGCCGCTTTTGTGGGAGCGCACAGTAGGAAAAGGGCGTATAGCGGTGCTCAACAATTTCCTGCTATCCGGCAAGGACAGCCGGGGCTTTGCTGCCGCGGTTCTGTTTGCGCTGGAGGATACGGTGATATACCCCATCATGAATGCGGGCATGGTGTATGTGGACGATTTTCCCGCCCCTCAGCCTGAAGGCTTTAACGAAACGCTGCTGAAGGAATACGGGTACGACATCCAGGGCATGTTCAGAAACCGCTGGTGGCCGGATATGAAAAGCCTCACATGGGAATATGGCTTGCGCTATACCGGCGTATTGGTCGAAACATATAACGAAACGGTGATGCCGCCGTTTGAACCGGAAAAAACGGATGGATCGCTGATCAAGTTTTTTGCTTCGGAGCTTTTGCAATCCGGCGGGGAAATCGGTCTGCACGGGTATAACCATATGCCTCTGTGCCCGCCAGGATTTCCGTACCGTGATGAAGCGTATGTCACCTGGACCTCTCCGGAGCACATGCGGGCAGGAATCCGTGAACTTGTCCGTTACGGTAAAAAAATGATACCAAACGCAGCATTTTTGACGTATGTTCCGCCTTCCAATTACTTAAGCGATGAGGGCCGTGCCGCGCTGTTGGCGGCCGTCCCCAATCTTCGGGTCATCTCGGGGCTGTATCTGAACGAAGAGGGCACTGCCGCGCTGGTACAGGAGTTCCGCGAGGAAGAGGACGGTACAATCTCTGTTCCGCGCATATCCTCCGGCTTTGCAGAAGATGGTTATACCAGCTTTGTAATCGCTCAGGAGCTGATGCTGCGCGGTGTGTTTTCACACTTCATTCATCCCGACGATATTCTGGATGAGGCCCGGGGAGCCAGCCTTGGCTGGAATGCAATGTACCGGGATTTTTCTTCGTTGATCGCGTCCATTGTTTCCACCTATCCCAAGCTTCGCTTTTCCACGGCAACGGAAGGGGCGGCGGCTGTGCAGCGGTATGACCGCTTGGGGCTTTCACGGGAGGAAACGGAGGAAGGCCTTACGGTAACGCTGACAAACTTTTATGATACCGCCTGGGTGGCCCTGCGAACACGCCGGACGATCGGCTCGGTAGAAGGCGGGGAATTGTTTGCGGTATCCGGCGGCCTTTATTGGATACGGGCGGATGCGGCAAAAGTCATCATCCGCTGGGAGGATGGCGCATGAGAATCTGCTTGATCTGTGAGGGAAGCTATCCGTTTGTGGCCGGCGGCGTGTCGTCCTGGCTTCAGGAGCTGGTTATCAACATGCCGCAGCATGAATTCATCATCTGGGCGGTTGCCGCGCAGGAAAAGAAGCGGGGCCGCTATGTGTATACAACGCCCGCCAATATTGTGTCCATACAGGACGAATACCTGGACGCGGTTTTACATGAGCCCATGAAACAGCGGCGCAGATCCTACCGCTTAAGTGACGCGCAAAAGGCGGCCATGCGGGCGCTGCTCAGCTGTGGTGCTCCCGATTGGCAAACGATATTCGGAATGTTTGTGGGGGACCGGACAAAGAGTCTGGAATTTCTCCTGAGCCAGGATTTTTTAAAGCTGCTTGAGGAGATTTGCGCACAGGATTACCCATATGTAGGCTTTACGGATTATTTCTGGACGATCCGGTCCATGTTCTTGCCACTTTTGTATTTGCTGGGCGGCACGCTTCCCGAAGCGGACCTGTACCATTCCGTATCCGCCGGGTATGCCGGGGTGCTGGGGGCTATGGCGGCAGCCAGATACAAAAGGCCGTTTGTGCTGACCGAACATGGGATTTACACCAGGGAGCGGGAGGAAGAGATTCTTCGTACAGACTGGGTTCCGCCGCATTTCAAAGACCTGTGGATCAACATGTTTTACATGTTTACGCGCTGCGCCTATGATGCTGCGGATTGCGTAACGTCGCTGTTTCACAGGGCAAGCCTGATACAGCAGGAGATCGGCTGCCCGCCCGGCAAGTGCTCTATCATCAGCAACGGCATACATACCCAGCGGTTTGCCGGTATCCGCCAAAAGGAGGAAGACGGCTGGATTGACATTGGCGCCATCGTTCGCATCGTTCCGATCAAAGACATCAAGACGATGCTGTATGCTTTTTCTTTGGTCAGCGCGCAAAGAGATCATGTACGGCTGCACATACTCGGCCCCAAGGATGAGGATGAGGAGTATTACGAAGAATGCGTGCAGCTTATGCACGACCTGGAGCTTACCCGTGTGGTTTTCACAGGCCGGGTGGACGTGAAAGCATATCTTGAAAGGATTGATTTCACGGTATTGACCAGTATTTCTGAAGGACAGCCGCTGGCGGTGCTGGAGGCGATGGCGGCAGGCAGGGCGGTTGTGACCACGGACGTCGGCAACTGCCGCGAGCTGCTGGAAGGCGTTGATGATGCATATGGGAAGGCCGGTATCTGTGTGCCCGTCATGCACCAAAGCGCCTTGGCCGATGCGATGCTGACCTTGTGCGATGACACGCAATCAAGACGGCAGATGGGCATAAGCGGGCAGCAGCGGGTAACGGCACTTTACGGGTATGACCAAATGCTCAAAAAGTATCTCAAGACCTATGAAGATGCTGCACGTAATGCAAAACAAAGGTGGAATGCGTAGCTATGGCAGGCATCGGATTTGAACTGAAAAAGCTGTTTGTGGGCCGGGGGGCCATCAGGAAGGTGCGGGCGTATGCCTATGCGAGCATCGTCTGTTCCGGCACGATGCTGCTTGCTATTGTGCTGCTGTTGGGCATACAAAGGCTGGCAAAGCTGTATGGCGCTACGGAAAGCGACAGCGAGACATTGATTGCCATGATGGTATACGCGCTCCTGGGATCACTGCTTTTAAGCTCTGTCTGGCAGATGCTGTTATCGAGATTCGTGGCCGACCAGCTTTTTTTGGGGACGCCTGAGCGCGTGATGCCTTCCCTGTTTGGCGGGTCCGCTTTGCTGATGGTTCCGGGTGGGTTGTTGTACGGCCTGTTTTTGTCTTATGCTCAGGCGGTTCCCTTTCTGGACCGGTTCTTGAATTGGGCGCTGTTTATGGAGCTGATCGTCATCTGGCTGCAAATGGCGTATATCACGGCCGCCAAGGATTACAGGAGAATACTCCGTGTCTTCTTTGTGGGGGTGGTGGCGGCGCTATTGCTGGGGTGGTTGCTGCTCTTTTTGGAGATTCCCGTATTGACCGCGCTGATGACCGCTTTGGTTTGCGGGTATGGCGTGATGATGATCGGCTTTACCCGCGTGCTTCTCATGTATTTCCCAACGGGGGAAGGCAGCCTGTTCTCTTTTTTGAAGTGGCTGTCCAATACGCCTGATCTTGTATGGATTGGGATATTCAGCATGGCGGGAGCGTTTGTGCATTTGGTGGTAATGTGGTTTGGTCCATACGGTGAAACGGTTGCCGGGATGTTTCGCCACGCACCGGCCCATGATGCCGCCGCCTTTTTTGCCTTTCTGGTAACGATACCCGCAAACATTAATTTCGTGGTCTCCGTGGAGGTCAATTTCTATCAGAAATACAAGCGCTACTTTGCTGCTGTCACCGGCGGCGGAACGCTGTCCGAGCTGGGCTTGGCCCGGGAAGACATGATCGCCGTGCTCCAGCAGGAAATATTCAAGCTGGCACAGGTGCAGGTCTTCTTTATGGTTGCCTATTCCGTGCTGATGCGCTATTTTCTGGAGACAATCGGCTTTACACGCGAGATGGTGGGCATGTTCCAAATGATGTGCGTGGGTTACAGCGCATATGCCGTTGGAAACAGCCTGATGCTTTTGCAGCTTTACTATAATGACCGCAAAGGCGCGCTGTTGACAAGCCTTGTATTCATTGCGGCGAATTTTGGGATAACCGTATACACCATGCACGGATCGCCGCTGTATTACGGCATAGGGCTGACAATAGCAGGGGCATGTATGTATGTAGTAGGGCTGATACGGCTGATGACTTATGTCCGAAAAATAGACTACCATGTGTTTTGCGGTCAGCCTGTATTAATGAGGCAAAAGACAGACAGGTGGACAAGGCTTGCGGACCGATTGGACAAACGTGAGGCATCGGCAAAAGCGGTGCATCACAAGCGAAAGGAGAACGATGTAAAAGTATGAAGCACAATTTCCGCGTTCTTTTATATGTGCTTGTATTGGCGCTGTGCCTTGCGCTTGGCGGATGCATGATGGAACCTGCTGTGGAGACGACTTCATCAGATCAGCAGGCGGCACCCGTACGAAAAGCTGACATACAAAGTATCAACGAGCTGCCTTTAAAGGATGACGCATCTTTGTACAGCGAATATGACCCCGCCTCCCTTGCTTGTTATTACATCACGCTCCGCAAAGGAAACGCGGCGGACGGCACTAACCATACGTTTGAGGAAGTCAATTCGTATTTGAATCTTCAAGGCATGACAGGCGTTGAAAAAATCAAAACGGAAATCATCTTCCAGGTAGGGGACGAGAGGGGCCCGCTGCCGGGTGAGCTTGGTTTTAACGCCACCGAACCGAACGCGACCATCAACGTTCGGGGCCGCACCAGCACAGGGTATCCGCAAAAGTCCTACCGCATCGACCTGTATGACAATGCAGGCACGGTAAGGGGCCAAAAGGCAATCGCTCTGAACAAGCATCCCAACGACCCGACGCGGCTGCGCAACATGCTGTTTTTCAGGCTTTTGCAGGATGTACCCGACCTTTTGAGCCTAAGAACACAGTTCGTGCAGGTTTTTGTGAAGGATGAAACAAAGACAGAGCCTGATGAGGCGTTTGTGGATTATGGCCTGTATACGCAGGTGGAGCTGCCAAACGGGCGGTATTTGCGCAACCATTCCCTCAGCCGCAACGGGAATCTGTACAAGGCCAACATGTGCGAGTTGTACCGGTACGAAGACAAAATCCGCCTCGCGACGGATCCCAATTATGATCTCAAGTCATTCAGCGAGGTATTGGAACCAAAAACAGGCGAAGACCATACGAAGCTCATTGCCATGCTGGAGGCGGTGAACGATTACGCCATCCCCATTGAAAGCGTGGTTGAGAAATATTTCGACATCAATAATCTGACCAGCTACCTGGCGTTCAATCTTCTGATGGGCAACCCGGACAGCTCCGCCCAGAACTATTTGTTGTACAGCCCTTTAAACAGCGACAAGTGGTATTATCTGCTGTGGGATGGCGACGGTGCACTGGCCTATTATGAGGACGAGCTGCTAAAGAATACCTGGACAGAAGCGGATTGGACAAAAGGCATATCCGATTACTGGGGGATCGTTTTGTTCAACCGTATGTTCCGTATTCCACAATACCGGCAATTGCTCAAGCAGAAGGTGGAGCAGCTTCATGAAATTATCACGCCGGAGCGGATCGCCAAGCTGATAGGGGAATACCGGACCGTCGTGGATCTGTTTACGCGCCGGATGCCGGATGCCATCAACCTTGGCTGCACCCTGGAACAGATCGATTTGATTTATCAAAACATGCCCTATGATACGCAAAGGGCCTACCAACACTTTTTGGATTCATTGGAAAAGCCGATGCCATTCTTTCTGGGCGATGTGGAAAAAACGGGCGACACATTGATTATGCCATGGAGCGATGCGTACGATTTTGACGGAGAGCTGGTGTATTACGATGTTCAGGTTGCTGCCGACTGGTCGTTTCAGCCGGAATCAATTGTTTTTGAAAGCAAAAGGCAGCTAAAGCTGCAAACGGAGATTCCCATCCTGCCCGAAGGCACGTATTACTGGCGCGTCAGGGCAACCAATGAAAGCGGGGAAACACAAATCGCCTTCGATCAGGTTTTCTCGGCCACTGGCGCACACCAGGGCATGCGCCGCTTCTTCATCACAAAGGACGGGCAGGTGAACAATCCGCAATGAAAAGCGCTGCTTACCGCCATGAACTAAAATACATCATCAACAAGCCTGACTGGGCATTGCTGAAAACCAGGATGATGGGTGTAATCCCAAGGGACAAACACGCCGGGGAAAACGGCGAATACTGGATTCGAAGCCTCTACTTTGACGATTACTGGAATACCGCGTATGAAGAAAAGGAGTTGGGGGTACTGCTCCGCCACAAATACCGCATCCGTGTTTACAATTGCTCCGACCAAACGATCATGCTGGAGCGAAAGAACAAGTTTGGCCAGTACATTCTAAAGGAAAGCGTTCCCCTGACGCGCATGGAAACGCAATTGCTTTTGGATGGCGATTACGGCTTTCTCAAAAAGAGCGGGCAAAATCTCAAGCAAGAGTTCTACTATGAGTGCACCTCCAGGCTCATGCGCCCGCGGGTGATGGTGGATTATGACCGGGAGCCGTTTGTCTTGGAATCAGGGGATGTGCGTATTACCTTTGACAAGCATGTGCGCGCCGGGTTCGGAACGTTTGATCTGTTTGACAAGACACTTCCGGCATTGGAAGTGCTTCGCGCCGATCAAATGATTATGGAAGTGAAATTCACCACATTTTTGCCCGCCGTCGTAAGAAGGCTACTGCCGCCCAGGTCAAGCATCATGACGGCGGCTTCCAAATATGTGCTGTGCTGCGATGCCGCGGTAAGGAATCAACACAAGAACAGAACGGAGGGGCTTTTATGGGAGGCGCGCTGACATTCAATGACATCATCAAGAAATCGGTGCTGGAGGCCGGCAGTTTTTTGCAGGGCGTATCCTTGGAGACCATCATCAGGGCAGCGGTCTATATCCTGTTGTCCCTGGTCATCGGGCTTGTACTGTTCTGGTTGTACCGCAAAACGTATTCCGGTGTGGTATACAGCCGTTCCTTCGCGGTGTCGCTGGCGGGCATGACGGTGATGACCTGTACGATTATCGTTACCATCCAATCCAACGTGGTGCTGTCCCTGGGTATGGTAGGCGCACTGTCCATTGTCAGGTACAGGACGGCCGTAAAAGAGCCGATGGATCTGATGTTTTTGTTTATGGCGGTGGCAACAGGGATTGCAACCGGCGCGGGCATGTTCTACATCGCTGTTTTGGCCATCGTCGTCATGAGTCTGCTGCTTTTCATACTCCGCACAAGAAAGCACCGGCGCGATGAGATGTATATCCTTCTCATACACTACACGGGCGAAGGCGTGGATGACATGGTCCGCCGCGCCCTGGGCACAAACCCATACCAGATCAAATCAAAAACCATGCGCAAGCAGGATGTGGAAATGGCCGTTGAGGTGCGGGTGAAAAAAGGCAGGCTCGGCTTTTTGGATCAGATCCGCATGATGGAACAGGTAAACGATGTGACGCTGGTGCAGTACAACGGCGATTACATTGATTGATGAAAATACAAAGATATCATGCTTCGCAGTCAATACCTATCTGGTGCTAATCGTAACACACTACAGGACAATCGTAGGGCGTGCGCTTGCCCCCGCCGAACGCATCGGTACTATGTTCAGGCGACGGGAGCAAGCCCCCGCCCTACACCGAATCAACTGTTGAATTTTTTAGTAAGTAAAGTACATGAGGTGCTTTTCATGATCCGTTTGCGCGTGCTTGCTTTGGCGCTGATGATTTCTGTATTGATAATGGCCGCTGGAAGTGCATCCGCTGTCACGGTGGCCGTCAACTATCCGGAAAGCGGCAGGGAGCTTGTAAACCCCTATATCGGGAACGCGGCCTGGGCAAACGACGCGTCAAAGCGGGAGCAGCCCTTTACCCTTTTATATGCCGGCCTTTTGTGGTCTGATTTTGAACCCAAGGAAGGCGTATACGACTTCAAGGCGTTTGAAAAGGCCAATCATTTTGACAAATGGCGCAAGGAAGGCAAGCATGTCATCCTCCGCTTTGTCATGGACCAGCCGGGGAGTAAAAGCCACAGGGACATTCCGGACTGGCTTTATACAAAAACCGGCAAGGATGGCGAAGCATACAAAACTTCATACGGCCGTGGGTACAACCCCAACTACGAAAATCCGGTGCTGATTGAGGCCCATGCCAAAGCCATCGCGGCGCTGGGTGAGCGGTACGGGCAGGACCCGTTCATTGCGTACGTGGAACTGGGCTCCCTGGGGCATTGGGGGGAATGGCATGTGTACAGCAAGCTGCGTCCGCTTCCGCCTTCCTCTGTCAGGGAGTTGTATGTGGCGCCATACCTTACCGCATTCCCAATGGCCAAGCTGATGATGCGGCGGCCCTTTTCCAACGCCGCCCAATACAACATGGGGCTGTTCAATGATTCTTCGGGGGATGCAAAAGCAACGGACACATGGCTTGACTGGATCGAAAACGGCGGCACATACAACCAGACGGGCGAGAAAAAAGCCCTTGTTCCCATGAAAGATGCGTGGCTTACAGCGCCCATCGGCGGCGAGCTTTCCACCAGCTTTGACGATACGGAATTTCTCAAGGCCGGCATGCTGGATAAAACCTTGCGCCTTTTTGAACGCTCCCATACAAGCTGGATTGGCCCCGGAAGCTTTGTCAATGTAAAGCGTGACGGGCAATATCAAAAAGCGCTGGATCAGGTGAACCGCATGATCGGTTACCGCCTTCGCGTTTCGGAAAGTGAAGTTTCGCAAACATCTGACGGGGCTGTGAATATAACCCTTGACTGGGTGAATGATGGAATCGCTCCTTTTTACTTTGACTGGCTTCCCGCTTTGCGTGTCGCGGGTGATGATGGTTTTGAAACAATTTTGAATTTGGATATGAAGCTTGCGGATGTGCAGCCGGGGAAGACGGTGACGGTAAGCGTGCCCATGGATGAATCGGTATTACCGATAGGGAAATGTACTATATACGTGGGGATCATCGATCCTTCTACCGGGGATGCTGGGATTGAGCTTGCCATGGATACGGCAAGGGATGGAAAGTGGTTTGAGTTGTTTCATTTGACGATGCCGGATCTCAAATAAAAGCGGTCAACCGGCAGATAAACACATGCCCGGCTAATCAAGAAGTACTCCGGATTTGGACACATCCGGTACAGTGCAGCTGGCCGCGTTGAAGCAGCACGGCCTTTTATCGCCTTTTTGCAGTTTGGAGCAGGCCACATCGATTCTTTTTCTGCGTGTCTTAGGGCTGTTGGTTGCGCGTATCCACCGAAGCCACTCCCACCTCGCCTTTACGGTAAGGCCGTTCCACTGGGTGACAAGGTCCGCATTGACAATGGCATCCATGATATCCTCGGGGATCATTGGCTCCGCCCATTCATCGGCAATTTCTATGTCGAAGGACACTGTCTGGCCAAGTGCCGCTCGCGATTTTTCACACAATTCGCTGCTCACTTCAAGCCAATGGCTCCCTCTCCCGTCCGGCTCCAAGGGCGCTTGAAAGGCAGTGCCATTCATTGTCCCTTGTACCATCACCATGCCGCGGGAGGGCAGCCTTTCGCTGGCACTTAAGGGAAGCCGTATGATCATGCGCGATCCGACAAGGGACAGAACCGCTTCAAAAACGATGTTCATACCATTGTACCTTTCAATCATTAAGTCTCTTTCATAAAAATAGTATCATGCCCCCCATGTAAAATCAACAGCAGCAACCTGACGGGAGCATTGAATGCATATGGAAGCATGGTAGTATTAGGCATAGCGTTCAACCATTATCCGCACATTTCTCCAGATAGACCAAATTGACTTTGTTATGAAGAGCCTCCCGTTTGAATTCCTTGTACCCGTGTTTCATATAAAGGGATAGATTTTTACTGCTTCTGTCGCTTGTAAACAATTCGTATCGTGAATCGGGGAACAAGGCTTCAATTGCCAACAACAGCTTTGTGCCGATCCCTTGATTTTGACAGGCCGGATGAACGATGAGCCTGCCGATATGCAGTGTGTTACCCAAAAGCCGCCCTCTGACGGACCCGGTAATATCATCCGGTTTGTCCGGCTTGACTGCCTTTAGTATGATACCGGTATTGAAATCTTCTGTGATGCCCTCCAGTGTCTGGGTCAATGGCGGTATGGAAAAATCATTGACCAATTGCGCCTCGCTTTGGTATGAAAGCTTTTGCAGGGATAGGATTGCCGGCAAATCTGCCATTTCTGCTTTTGTTATCATCATGCTGCTGCTCCCATTTGAAGAATGATTGGTTTATTATCGCTTTAACACGTCATAGCAGTCAAGTAGTCCATTCATCATTATCGTAAAAAACCGGATCGTACCTGAAGGCACATCCGGCTTCCATCACAAAAAGGAAAAGCATCGGCTATTCTCTTTTATGGCATATTGCGCTTATAAGAGGGCGAGAGCAGGTTTCATAGGATACCGCTATCATCTGTCATACATACGGTCATCGAATGGACACGGGCAGATCGCGATGCCTCCCGGGCCTTCCGCGCCCGAAACGCTGCCAAGCGGCAGACCATAGGTGGTGAATACGGCCACCTGGCCGATGGCGGAAATAAACAGCTTGGTCTCGCAGGCATCCAAAGCGATTTGGTCTACGCCAAAAAACGATGAGATATTCAGTCCATGGGCGAACGAACGCTCAAGCGTCAGGCTGCCAGCCACCGGGTCGAAGGAGAAGATATCTACATTTGATGCTGTCAGCGCGAACAAATGCTTGCCGTCACGTGTAATAGCCAGGCTCTGCGGGTTTGCGGAGGATGGCGTACTGCCCAGCAAAGTGATCTGATGAGGGATCAGCGTGCTCAATACGCCGATGCTGCTGTTGTTGCTGTTATTGTTGGCCACAAAGGCAAACTGCCCGCAGGGGCTGAAAATGAGATTGATCGGGTTCGGCCCGGCGGGAAAACTTTGCCCAGTGTCCACCAAAGAGCCGTTATTGTTGATCACGAACCTGTGAACGTCGTTGGTGAAGAATCCCGCCGTCAGCACAAGCTCGCGGCCCAAAGGAGATATGGCAATGGCCTGTGCATTGATGGGCAGTGTTGATACAAATGCGTTTTGTCTTGCTGAATAGGACACGATGTTTGGATTTGGGGTCGAACCGTCTACGGATAACGCGTATTTGCCATCCGGCGTCAGCGCTACATCCTCAAGCAGCGTTGTGGTAACCGCGCTGCCCACAACGCGGGCCGGCCTTGCGCACAGGTCTATCTGAAACATGGTCATGCTGCTGAAGGAGGTTACAAATGCCCGTGTGCAGTTATTGTTAATGGCCACGTCAATGATGTCCGCGTCGATTGGCAGCTGCTGCAGCACCTCGAATGTGTTTGTATTGAAAATGCTGATTCTTCTGTTGGCTCTTTCTACAACAATACCGAAAGATTCTCTTGTATACATAGGTGATTACTCCTTTTCATATTGAAAAGATGATCTTCCCATATATCATATGGAATCCTTGCGCGATTTGTTCTCAAGTGCGTCTGACGTGACTTGAATAGGATACAAAGCTGTTTGACAGCGGGCATATGCTTATTGTATCATATCCAAGGTCGTTGCATAATAATTCCATATCATGATGGGAGACATATAGGTTTATGAAATACCGCATTGCTGTGGCGGCAATGGTGCTGCTTTTTATCACATTCACGCCCCCTGCATTGGCAGCCAGTATGCTGGACGCCACCATGTCAGGTGCGATTGATCAATACGTCACAAGCCAAATGCTAGACGGACAAATTCCAGGACTCTCCCTTGCCATCGTGAAGGAAGGAGAAACAATCTATCTCAAAGGGTACGGTTTTGCTGATGGCAGCCGTCCTGTAACGCCACAGACGCCCTTTACCATTTGTTCTGTCGGCAAGACATTTACGGCGTTGGCCATCCGGCAGCTGGCCGGCGAAGGGCTGCTCAGATATAGTGATCCTGTGCAGCAATACATTCCATGGTTCACACTGGCCGATCCGGATGCTGCGGCATCCATCACCATCGGTCATCTGATCGGCCATAAAAGCGGCCTTTCCACTGCCTCCGGTGTGGAAGCATATACCTATAATGCTGCCAATACAATCGAAGATGTGGTGAGCAGGCTGAAGAATGTCATGCCCAATCGAATGGTGGGGCTTACTGAGGAATACTCCAATCTGAATTTCATCATCCTTGGCCTTGTTATCGAAAAGGTATCCGGCATGACCTACGGCGAATACATCCAAAAGAACATTTTCGACAGGTTGGATATGATGCACAGCCATACATGCGTGGATGCAGCGGAAAAGGATGGGCTGGCCGTTGGCCACGCAATGTTCTATGGCTTCATGATCCCAACCCGTGTGCCCCTGCCGCAAGCGCAGGTACCGGCAGGTTTTCAAATGGCCTCGGCGGAGGACATGGCGAAATTTGCCTCTTTGTATTTGAATAATGGATACAAAAGCGGTGAATCTGTTTTCGAAAACAATGAACTGCCTGAATTGAAGACGCCTATGCCAAAGTATAAAAGAGGGGAAAAGCGGTACGGCACCTATTTCATGGTGAATGGCAGCGGCCCCGATGGTTATCGGGGATACAATGGCCATGTGGGTGCTTCCAGTAATTACACCACGGTGATGATACTGAGCCCTGAACGCCGCATAGCCATCGTGGTGCTGACGAACTGTAACAACGGGCACGTAAGCCCTCCAATTTCAGCGCAGACCATCGCCAATGGCATCGGCTACCTGCTGGATACTGGCACAGCCCCCGAAACGTGGAAGCTGAATCAAAGCGAAAAACACACACACTTCTTAACGCTCACCGTGATTTTCATTTTGTTGGGGATACGGGTATACCGTTTGCGGCTTTTCAGGACAAATCTGAAAAAGAGCAAGGCGAAAAGGGCAGTCACATTGATTACGTATATCGTTTTGGATGGGCTGACACCGCTGTTCTTGCTCCTTGCACCGCCTTTGCTGCTCAACGCCACATGGGTTTACCTCCTGAATACCAATCCGCAGCTTTGGTTTCAGGTAACGCTGGCCAGCCTGGTATTGGCCATGGTTTTTGTGATAAAAAACATATTGCTGATGAAGGATTGGACAAGTAACGCAAGTGCGCCGCAAGAAATGTGAAATAATTGATGTCCCATGGTAATAAGGGAAACCACGCTGTTTGCGTTTTGCGCGGCTTATTTTGTTATCAGCCAGAAAGGTGCCTTGGAGCCGGTATCAAAGGATAGCGGTCATTATGCAGTAAATCACACGCCCGGTTCATCCAGAAGTACGCCGGATTTGGACACGTCCGGTACCGTGCAGCTGGCCGCGTTGAAGCAGCACGGCCTTTTATCCCCCTTTTGCAGTTTGGAGTAGGCTACATCGATTCTTTTTTGGCGCGTTGCCGGGTTGTTGGTGGCGCGTATCCATCAAAGCCACTCCCACCTTGCCTTTGTGGTAATGGTGCTCCACTGGCCGGCAAGGCCAACCTTAACGATGGCGTACATGATGTCCTCCGGGATACTAGGCTCCGCCCATTCATCGGCAAATTCTATGTCAAAGGACACTGCCTGGCCAAGTGCCGCTCGCGATTTTTCACGCAGTTCGCTGCTCACTTCAAACCAATGGCTCCCTCTCCCGTCCGGCTCCAAGGGTGCTTGAAAAGCAGCGCCATTCATTGTTCCTTGTATCATCACCATGCCGCGGGAGGGCAGTCTTTCGCTGGCACTGGCGGGAAGCCGTATGATCTTGCGCAATCCAAGCTGTGACAGAGCCGCTTCGAAAGCGATGCCTATACGATTGTTCCTTTCATAGCATATAGTTCATTCTTTACTACGCCTTTTGTGACACAGATCATTTAAGGGTTGTCAGTATTAAGCTGTCAATCAGGCGCCATACCCCGCTGTGCCTTCATGCCTTTGAGCAATTTCTTGTATGTCAGATCGATGCCAATAGCGCCCAGCGGAGCCGTGATCAGAATGGAGAGCACCGCAACGCTCAATATGATATTCCCCGCACCAATGCCGGCAGCCAGGGGAATAGCGCCAACGGCTGCCTGAACCGTTGCCTTGGGCAGATAGCCAATATTGCAAAAGAGTGCTTCCCTGGCATTCAGCCCTGACTTTATCAGACTGATGCTAACACCTAAAGCCCTGAACAACAGCGCGCCAATGATCACAAGAACCGCTGCCGGACCTGCCGTACAGACATGCCGGATATCCACCGCTGCGCCAACCAGCACAAACAATACCAGCTCCGCCGCCACCCATATCTTTGAGAATTTGCCCGAGATTCTTTTGGCGACAACCTCCTGCATCTTCAAAACAGTTCCGCCCAGCGCCATAACAGACAGCAGGCCGGAGAACGGTACGATACCGGATATATGGTCTTCAAAGCCAACGAACAGGAAGGAGATACCCAGTATGAGCAGTATCTTGACCGTATCCCGCATGTGAATCTTTTTGAAGACCTGTACCAGTATGATTCCCACAGCAGCTCCTGCCGCAAATCCCGTTGCAATGGAAACCGGGATGGTCAATAGGCTGCCGAAGCTGAATGTACCGCCCTTGGCAACACCGATAAAGGACGTAAAGAGGACAATGGCATAGATATCATCGGCTGTGGCGCCGGCCATGACCAGTTGAGGAATGCTCTTGTTCATGCCATAGCCCTTTTCCATCAGCATCAGCATTTTGGGAACGATGATGGCTGGTGATACCGCCGCCAGCATTGCGCCTATGATTGCCGCCTCAATTACGCTCACCCCGAGCAGCGCAGGGGCAAGCAATATGGTCCCGGCGATTTCAAAGGTGGCGGGCACGAAGCACATGAGAATGGCAGGCCGCCCGACTTTTTTCAGATCCTTGATATCAAGGGATAACCCGGCCCTCGCCAGAATCACGATGAGTGCAATTTCCCGAAGATCAGCAGATATGGTCAGAATGGACGGGTCAATCAAATCCAGAAGGTACGGCCCCAAAACAACACCTGTGAGAAGCATGCCAAGCAAACCGGGCAAGCGCAGCTTTTGAAAAATTCCGCTCAAGGCAAAGCCTAAAATCAAGATAAGTGCAAAGCTGACCAGCATATCGCATTTTTTATCCCTTCAAATTTGTTTTCCGGCGGCGGTGAATGACCAGATAAGCTTTCGTAAGGGCATCTGCATGTATTCCTCCTTTTCCGAAAAAAGCATAAAAAAACAGATGAAATCTACAAGCCGCTTGTAGAAGTCATCAGCATCAATGCGCTTTTAGCTTACGCTATGGGAGAACTTCATTCCCGGCACATATCTTATAAAATCCCGCTCGAAAAGTCAACCTTGACTTTGGAGAGGATTTGTATAATGATGTAAGTACAGGAATGAAAAGCAAGGGGGAAATGCACATGATCCTCACCACCACACCGTCCATTGAGGGCAAGCAGATCATCGAGTACAAGGGCATCGTCTTCGGTGAAGTGATATCGGGCGTGAACTTTGTCAAGGACTTTGCGGCCGGGCTTTCCAATTTTTTCGGCGGGCGCTCAGCCAGCTATGAGGACGAACTGATCCACGCGCGGGAAAATGCCATACGCGAGATGGAGCAGCGGGCCCATGACCAGGGGGCCAATGCGGTTGTGGGCGTGGACATCGATTATGAAGTGCTGGGCGCGAACAACGGCATGCTGATGGTTACCGCATCGGGCACGGCTGTGGTATATCAGTAAGGTGCTGCCGGTATGCTGACTGATGTTTGTATCATGGGATCAGCAGTAAGGACTTGATCATATCGGTCAAGTCTTTTTTATTGTTGAACACCATGTATTCACGTTGTAAGCAGTTTATGGGAAAATTATATATTCTTCTTGGCCCAGCCTAACATAAGGCACGTACAATAACCGTGCAGGCAAAATCGTGCCTGCCCGCGCATTATGCGATGAATGAAATACAATTATGTGCAATAAGAATATACAAGAAGTTTGACGCAGCGCTCACGGCCAAAGCCGGAGGCGGGTTTACTACGCCCGTTCCGGCAAAGAAAGGGTTCGATGTATGGAGTCACCGCGCATGAAGACAGCCGCAGCAAATGCAGCAATAAAGCCCCGGTGCATTATCCCCGCTTTGGAACCATATCTGTTTCTTCTCCCGGCGCTTTCTGTTTTTATATGCTTCCTGTATTTTCCCTTTGTCCGCACGATTTTTCTGAGCCTGTTTCTCACCAACAAATACGGCCAGGCAAAGGTGTTTGTTGGTTTCAAGAACTATCTTGATATCTTCAAGGCCGGTTCATCCTTCTGGCCAAGCCTGCTCGTTACCTTTCAATTCGTTTTTCTTGTGGCGCTGGGCGGCCTTTTGATAGGACTTCTCACCAGCCTGCTCACCGAGAGGAAGTATCCCGGCAACACGTTTGCCTGCGCGGTGTACGCCATGCCGGTGGCCATTGCTTCCGCCGCCGCATCCATGTCCTTCAAAATGATACTGCATCCCACCAACGGGCTTTTGAACATCCTTTTGGGCACGCAGATCAACTGGACCGGGGATGCAAATTATGCCCTTTTTTCCGTTGCGGCCATGACGGTGTGGCTCACATCGGGCATCAACTTTATTTTCTTAAGCTCCGGGCTTCGAAACATTCCCGCCGAGCTGTATGAAAGCGCATCGCTGGACGGAGCGGGCTATTTCAAAAGGCTGTGGCATATCACGCTGCCTGGCCTTTCGCCCACGCTGTTTTTTCAGATCATCATCAACATCATCGGTGCGTTCCAGTCTTTCAGCCAGATCAAGCTGCTCACCGCGGGAGGTCCCGGTGACGCCACCAACGTCATTGTTCATGCGATCTACCGGGATGCGTTTTTCAACTTCCGCTTCGGCACGGCGGCAGCCCGGTCGGTGATCCTGTTTGTGATCGTACTGTGCATTACGCTTTTGCAGTTTGGCATGGAAAAAAGGAGCGTGCATTACTGATGAAATCAAGAAGCATTAAAAAGCACGCAAGAAGCTTGGGCTCCTTTTTCCTGAACCTGCCGCTGCTTTTTGTGATCCTGGTTCCGCTTTTGTATACGCTTTGTATCAGTGTGATGCCTGCCAGCGAAATCTACAAAAGCAGGATCATCCCCTCCGCCGTTCAGTTTTCCAACTATGTCAAGGCGTTTGTCAATCCGACCTATCCTTTTTTACGGTTTATACTGAATTCCTTCATCGTGTCAACCACCGTCATGCTGGGCCAGATGATCACCTGTTCCATGGCCGCCTTTGCCTTTGCTTTCCTGCAATTCAAGGGCAAGAAGCTTTTGTTCATACTGATTCTGGCCACCATGATGGTTCCGGGCGAAGCCACCATCATTGCCAATTACCTGACCATCAGTTCCTGGGGTTGGCGTGACACTTATCAGGCGTTGATTATGCCCTTTTTAACCAGTGCCATGGGCATATTCCTGCTTCGGCAAAACTATTTGACGTTTGCCAAAGAGCTTCACGAAGCGGCAAGGCTGGACGGATGCTCAAATGCCCTTTTTCTTGCGTCCATCGTGATGCCCCTGTCCAGGCCTGCCCTGGGCGCTTTGGGCGCTTATGTGTTCCTGCACACCTGGAATCAGTACATGTGGCCGCTGCTGGTCACGGACACAGCCGCCCACCGCACGGTGCAGATAGGAATCAGCATGCTCTACGACATCGACGCCGAAGCGCTGGGCTTGATGATGGCCGGGGTGGTCATTGTCATCGTCCCCTCCCTGTCCATTTTCATCTTCATGCAAAAGCAGCTCATCAACGGCCTGATGGCCGGCGCGGTAAAGGGCTGATGTCATTGCTGATAATGCGCTTTGGGCGCGTATCAAATAATATTATACAAGGAGAATTCCCATGAAAAAGCTCGTCTCTCTTCTTGCGGCGCTTGTGATGCTCCTTACCTTCGTCCCTGCGGCGATGGCGGAAGCACCGGTGGAAATCGTGTTCTGGCATTCCATGGGCGGCGTGAACGGCGAAGCGATCACCACCATGGTAAACAGCTTCAATGAGGCCTATGCCGGCAAAATCAAGGTAAACGTGGAATACGCGGGCTCCTACGACGATGCCATCAACAAGATCAAGGCTGCCGGCATGAGCGCCCTGCCCTGCGATGTGGTGCAGGTGTACGACATCGGCTTAAGGTTCATGATCGACAGCGGCTGGGTCAAACCCATTCAGGAGTTCATTGATGCCACAGGGTACGATGTTTCCAAAATCGAGCCCAACATCGCTGCCTACTACACCGTTGACGGCATACTCTACTCCATGCCCTTCAACAGCTCCACACCCCTTCTGTACTACAACAAGACCGCCTTTGAAAAGGCCGGCCTGGACCCGAATGCACCTCCCAAGAACTTTGATGAGATTGTTGCCGTTGCGCAAAGGCTGACCATAAAGGACGATGCCGGCAACATCACCCAGCGCGGTTTCGGTATGGGCAATTATGGCTGGTTCTTTGAGCAGTGGACCGGGAAACAGGGCAAGCACTACGTAGACAACAACAACGGCCGCGGCGAAGCGCCCGCCACCAAGGTTGTCTTTGACGAGAACGGCGCTGCCAAGGATATTTTGAACACCTGGAAAAAGCTGCTTGACGGCGGCGTAATCACTTATTTGAACAAGGGCAACAACGACGCCAAGGCAGCCTTCATTTCTGGACAGATCGCCATGACGCTGGAATCCACCGCTGCGCTGAAATCCCTGCTGACCAATGTTGGCGACTCCTTTGAAATCGGCACCGGCTTCTTCCCCAATATCAATGCGGACGATGTGGGCGGCGTATCCATTGGCGGCGCTTCCCTGTATACCCTGAAAAGCGGCGACGAAGCCAAGCAGAATGCCGCATGGGAGTTCATACAATTCATGATTTCCCCCGAGCAGCAGGCTTACTGGAACGCTATGTCCGGCTACTTCCCCATCACCGTAGCCACCCATGAATTGGATGCCTTTAAAGAAAACCTTGCGAAATTTCCGCAGTTCGGCACGGCCATCGACCAGCTCCACGCCACCGCTCCTCAGTATGCCGGCGCGTTGTTGAGCGTGTTCCCCGAGGCGCGGCAACTGGTGGAGACCTACACCGAAAAGCTGGTAGGCGGCGAACTGGATGTAGATACCGCTGTTGCGCAACTGGCTGCTGAAATCAACAACGCCATTGAAATCTACAACCTCACCAACGAATAATTCTTGTTCACAATCCATCCGCAAGGAGGCCGCCGGGAAAAAACCGGCAGCCTCTTTTTCTTTGTACATAATTCCTGTATACTGTTATGGTTATTCATACTGCCGGAGGTTGCCATGGAACAGGAAGCACTCAAGTATCTTCAAAAAGACAGGCTTTTGCACATCGACATGCTGGAGCCTTTGCGCCTTGGGGAAGCGAGTATTGTATACGCCGGTGAGGACGGTGTGCTCATCTACCATATACCGGGCCGCATTTATATGCTCAGCGCCGCGTCGATCGCAAGTACAGAAAAACTGGCCGGACTGATGAAGGACCCCACTGTTATTCTCCTGCATCAAAACTACTTGAAAGAGGAACTGAAGCGCCGCTTTTCCATGACCCATACCATGCAGTGCCACCAGGCTGCCTGGTTGAAGGATGAGCCCGTACCGGCATCGTCTTCGGGAGATGATCTCCGGCTGCTGACGGATAAGGAACTGCCCATTGTCCTCCAGCACTATAAAACTGTCGATGGCACCGAGTATGTAAAGGAACGCCTGGAAGCAGGCATGTTGGGAGCTTTTGTTGACGGAGAACTGGCAGGCTTTATCGGCACCCATCCGGAGGGCAGTATCGGCCTTTTGGAGGTACTGCCCGCTTACCGCCGCCGGGGCCTGGCCGTCAGGCTGGAAACCGCCATGATGATAAGGCAGCAATCTTTGGGGCGCGTCCCTTATGGCCAGATCAAAGCAGGGAACGAAGCTTCCATCGCGCTGCACATAAAGCTGGGAATGGAAGTAACGCCGGAAGCATCGCTTTGTTGGCTGTATTGAACTAAGCCTTTTCCCATGGAGCAGGAGCAATATACTCCCTGAAGTATTGCAAGGGCCGTATGGTTTCCCCGTAATTTTCACTGACGAAAACGGCAACCAAATCGTATTTGGGCAAAACAATAATGAACTGGCCAAACAAGCCCATGGAAAAAAAGTAGGGTATGGGTTCATCTTGGCTTGCATGAAAAGAGGAAGCCCACCAATGCATGCCATAATGACCGATATCCCCATACGTCAAAAACCGGGGCTGCGTTGATTCTTCAACCCAGGACGCAGGCAATATCTCTTTTCCCTCCATGCTGCCGTTGTTCAGATAAAGATACCCGAATTTCAGCATGTCATGCAGGTGAAGCTTCAGGCCGTTTGCACCCAGGCTCACCTTTTGCTTTTCATACCAATGATACTTTTGAATGCCAAGCGGCTGAAACAAGAATCGTTCGGCAAATTCGGCCGTTTTTAGACCGGACACTTTTTGTATGATTGCTGACAATAGGTGGGAACATCCTGAATTGTAGTTCATCCGTTCACCCGGATTGGCTTCCATTTCACGTCCCAGTATGAAACCGATGATATCCTTGCTGTATTCCATGGGGCTGAAAAAGTGCCACTGGCCAAACTCCGGCCAATGCATGCCATCGCTCATGGTCAACAAGTGATAGAGGGTTATGGACTGCTTGCGGGGGTCGTCCTTGGCAAAGGCTGTGCCGAAAAAATCGGTAACAGGCATGTCAATGCTGCCGATCAGCCCTTGCTTGAGACAAATACCGATCAGGGCCGATATGAAACTTTTCGTACTGGAATGAATCGCATGAAGGTTTTTGGGAACCTTCGCATTTTTGTAGTACTCGTAAACGATGCTGCCTTGATGCAATACAATGCAGCCCAGGATGCGGTCTTTCACCATTTTATTCTGCATTTGACAAAGGGCATCCGGTTGGATGCCACTTTTCTGAAGATCTATTTTTTCAAACGGCTTCATATGCATTCCCCAGTGCAATCAGTTATCTTGTAAACAGCCTTCTTCTGCCGCTGTCCAAAAAGTGGCGCAGCGCTCTGGGATCTTCCAGCGCCCTGCCGCAGCCCAGTACCACGCAATTTTGCGGGTCATCGGCAACGGCGCAGGTTACCTTCAATGCGGTGGACACAGCCTCAGTCAGGCCCATCAGTTCCGCTCCTCCGCCGGTGAACAGGATGCCAGCCTCAAAGATGTCGGCGGCAAGCTCCGCTGGCGTGCGCTCCAATACGGCGTGAATGCTCTCGATAAATGCCTGCAGCGGCTCGTCCAGCGCTTCTGTAATCTCGTCGGATGTAATACGGATCGTTTTGGGCAGCCCGGTCAAAAGGTTGCGGCCTGTTACCTCCATATACAGCGGCTCGGTGCGGGGCACTGCGGAGCCGATGGTAATTTTCAGTTCTTCGGCAGTGCGCTCGCCGATGAGCAGGTTATGCTTGCGGCGCAAATACCGTATGATGGCGTCGTCAAACCTGTCGCCGCCCGTTTTGCTCAAATCGCTGACAACAACCTGACCCATGGACAAAACGGCGATATCCGTCACCCCGGCGGAAACGTCCACGATCATGGAGCCATATGCCTCGCTCAAATCAAGCCCGGCGCCAATGGCGGCAGCCACGGGCCGGTCGAGCAGTTGCGTGCGGCGCATGCCCGCGTCGAACATGGTAGATATGATGGAGCGCTTCTCCACCTCGTTGACACCGCTGGGCAGCGACACCACTGCCAGGGGCCGGGAAAAGAAACGCTTGCCGATGACCTTTGTCACGAAATAGCGGAGCATTTCACTGGTCAGCTCGAAATCGGAAATAACGCCCTCCCGAAGGGGACGGATTGCCAAAATCGCGCTGGGTGTACGGCCAAGCATGCGTCGGGCTTCCTCTCCGATGGCAATCACCTGCCGGTTGTCCCGGTCGATGGCTACCACGGCGGGCTCCCGAAGCACAATGCCCTTGCCTTTCATGTACACCAGCACGTTGGACGTACCCAAATCGATGCCGATATCGCTGTATGCCGCCATAGGTGGTTAGCGCCCTTTCCCGCGATGGATTTGCGCAGAATTGTACCTGTGCGCAATGCTAACTGGTATTATTCTGCGAATTGGCGCGATATTCCTTCTTTTCCACCGAAGCGTGTTCCTTCATACAGCCAAAAGCTCACTCTTCCGTAGGGTCTTCCCGCATGCCTTTGTACTTTTCCCGCGTCGCCGCACCGCCGCGAAGATGGCGCACCGCCTTGTTATAAGCCAGAACCTGCGCCACTTCCTTGGCCAATGCATCGTGTACATGGGGCAGACGTTCACCCATGTCCTTGTGTACTGAGGATTTTGAGACACCAAACTTCTGCGCTGCCTGCCGCACCGTCGATTTCGTCTCAATGATGTACTCCGCAATGCACATGCACCGCTGGGCTATATACTCCTGCATACGTGTACCTCCCTAGTGTTTGTACAGGAGCATATGTCCAAGCAGTGAAAAACATGACAGGATACACAATTCGAAAAAGTGGTTTCACCACTTTTTCGAGTTTGCGCCATTCCCTTGAGACCTGCACCGGCCTGCGCTATGCTTGACCGAAGCAGGTCTCGGACAGCGAATGGCGTAAGGAAACCTTGCTACGCAAGGCTTCCGAAGCCATCGCGCATGTCGCTGGCTTCGGATTTACAGTCGGAGGGGTTCACCCCTCCGACACCTCCCAGGAGATTTTGGTACACTATCAAAATAGTTTTCTGGGATGAGCGCGAGAAGGGCTTCTTTTTCAAAAGAAGCCCTTCTCGCTAGTTTATATATCGTACTCCACCTTCGTCAGCTCCAGCCCCTGGGGCGGGGCGGTAGGCCCCAACAGAAGGCGGTTGCCGGTTTCCAGAGCCTGCGTCAGCACACTGGGCGGCAGGCTGCCCTGACCGATCTCGATGAGCGTTCCTGCCAGGATGCGCACCATGTTGTACAAGAAGGCGTTGCCGGATACGGTGAGCGTTACCATTTCACCCAGGCGCGAAACATTTGCGCCTGTAATGGTGCGTACCGTCGTTTTGGCGCTGCCGCCTGATGCGGCAAAGGCTTTGAAGTCGTGGGTGCCGATGACCTGCTTCACCGCCCCGTCCATCACAGATTCATCAAGAGGCACGGGCACATGGCAGGTCAGATTGCGGTAAAGCGCTGACGCGTGGGGCGCGTTGTGCATGCGGTATACGTATGTCTTGCCCCGGCAGGAAAACCGGGCATGAAAATCCTGCGGCACAGGCCGGGCGTTTGTCACGCGGATGTCATAGGGCAAAAGATTGTTCAAAACGAAAGGGAACTTTTCATCGGGGATGGTGCTGCTGGTATCAAAATGGGCGGCCTGGCAAAGTGCGTGCACGCCCGCGTCGGTGCGGCTGGCTCCTGTCACCGCGGTTTTCACATGAAGGGCTTTTCGCAGCGCTTCTTCCAGCCGCTGCTGCACGCTCATGGCATTCTCCTGCCGCTGCCAGCCTGAATAGCCGGTGCCGTCATAGGAAACGGTCAGCAGCACGCGTCGTACCGGGTGTATATCGCCCGTCATAGCAAAATGCCCTCCAGCACGATCAAAACGATCAACCCTGCCGTTACAAGCAAGGCATAGCCATCCAGCCTGGTCACCTTTAACACCCGAAGCCGTGTTCTGTTTTCCCCGCCATGGTAGCATCTGGCCTCCATGGCCATTGCCAGGTCCGACGCCCGGCGGAAGGCGCTTACAAACAGCGGCACCAGAAGAGGCACCATGGCACGGGCTCGTGCCAACAGGTTGCCGGATTCAAAGTCCGCACCCCTGGCCATTTGCGCCTTCATGATCTTGTCCGCTTCTTCCAATAGGGTGGGAATAAAGCGCAGGGCGATGGTCATCATCATGGCCAATTCATGTGCGGGAAAGCGGATCACTTTCAGCGGCGTCATGAGCAGCTCCAGCCCGTCGGCCAGCGCTACGGGGGAGGTGGTGAGCGTGAGCAGGCTGGTGCCCAGCACCAGGAACACAAGCCGCAGGGAAAAGTGCACTGCAAGGGACAGCCCTTCCCAGGTGACGGTGATGAAAAAGATTTTGAATACCACTGTTTCCCCTGCGGAAAAAAACAGGTTCAGAATAAAGGTTAAAATTAAAATGAACCGTAGCGGCTTGATGCCCCGCATGAGCATCCTGAAGGGAACCGTGGACAAACGAACCGATAACAGAACATACAAAAGCGCCAGACCGTAGCCCAGCAGATTCTGCACCAGAAAAACGCCTACGATGAAGGCGATGGACAGCACGATCTTGACCCTGGGGTCCAGGCGGTGGATCATGCTGCTGCCGGGATAGTATTGGCCCAGGGTGATATTGTTCAGCATGCTCCCCCCTCCTTCCAGATGCGCAGGATGTGGTTTTGCACCTCATTGAGGGTATACAAATCATCCGGGAGCTTGATGCCGGCCTTACGCAGCAGGTAGTTCAGCTTGGCCGCCTGAGGCACGCCCAGACCGTAGCCTTCCATCTCCTGGACGCGGGAAAATACCTCCCTGGGGCTGCCGGTTAATACCAGCGTACCCTTGGACAGCACCACCAGCCTGGTGGCCAGGCGGGAGATATCATCCATGCTGTGGGTCACCATGATGACGGTCAGGTTTCCCGCCGCGTGGAGCTCCTTGATCATGGACAAAATGCTGTCCCGGCCGGCAGGGTCCAGACCGGCAGTGGGTTCGTCCAGCACCAGAACACTTGGCCGCATGGCCAGCACTCCGGCAATGGCGACCCTGCGCATCTGGCCGCCGGACAGTTCAAATGGGGAGCGCTGGCCGCATTCCTCAAAAGATATGCCTACCTGCTTGCAAGCTTCCCGCACGCGGTTTGCGATTTCCTCGGGTGAAAGGCCCAGGTTTCTGGGTCCGAAGGCAATGTCCTTCTCCACCGTTTCCTCAAACAACTGATGCTCCGGATACTGGAACACCAGCCCTACCTGCTGGCGGATTTTTTTGCGGTTTGTATCCTTTGCAAACACATCCACCCCATCCACCAGCACCTTACCGGAGGTGGGGGTTATCAGCCCGTTCAAGTGCTGCACCAGGGTGGATTTCCCCGACCCCGTGTGACCGATGACGCCAAGAAATTCGCCATCCGCTATGGTCAGGGAAATATCTCGGATGGCGGTAGCCGCAAAGGGGCTGCCTGGCATGTACGTATGGGTTAGATTTTCTATTTGGATGGGCATAATATCTCCATCAACTCCCGGGCCATTTCATCTACGGTAAGTATACCGCTGGAAAGGGGAATCCCCTCGCTGATCAGCTGCTGGTTCAGTTCCGCCATGGGCGGCACATCCAGGTGCAATTTGCGCAGGGTGTCTACGCATTGGAACACGTTGCGGGGCGTATCCGAAAGCACAATCTGCCCGTCGGACATCACCACCACCCGGTCGGCAAGGGCAGCTTCCTCCATAAAGTGGGTAATCCAGATCACGGTAATATCATGCTCGCGGTTTAATTTGCGCACCGTCTCCAGCACTTCCTGCCGGCCTGTGGGGTCCAGCATGGCTGTGGCTTCGTCCAGCACCAGCACATCCGGCTGCATGGCTAGGATCCCGGCTATGGCCACCCGCTGCTTTTGCCCGCCGGAGAGCATGTGCGGCGCGGAACCCGCATAGTCCGTCATGCGCACGGCCGATAGCGCCTCGTCGATGCGGGGGATCATCTCCTCCGTGGGCACACCCAGGTTTTCCAGCCCGAAGGCCACATCCTCACGAACGACGGTGGCCACGATCTGGTTGTCCGGGTTTTGAAATACCATGCCGGCATGCTGACGGATGACCCAGGTTTCCTTCTCCTGGGCTGTATCCAGGCCGCACACCAGCACCCGGCCCTCCGTGGGCAGGTACAAGGCGTTGATCAGCTTGGCCAGCGTGCTTTTGCCCGAGCCGTTGTGGCCCAACACTGCCACAAACTCGCCTTTTGTGGCCTGAAAATCGATATGCGTAAGGGCGCTTTGCTCTGCATCCTCATAAGCGTAGGATACATTTTGCGCATCCACCCGGGTTTCCTGCTCCATAGCTGCTCCTTTTTGAATGCCAATTCATTGGGCTAGAATGCCAGCCCTCATTATAACATCAAAAGGATGTGCGGGCAACGATGAAGTGGCAAAGGGCAGGGAAGTCTCACCTAAATGATTTGATAAGAGAGATGATGCACCCAAATCCAGGCGATCGGAAAGCCCTGGGCACCCCCTCAGGGGCGAAATCTCTATCCCTTAAAATGGCATGCGATTGCAAAAAGCAAGGATGCTTCGTGCATCACAGCACGACCAGGGCTTTCCGGTCGCCCTGGACCTTCGGGTATGCTTGACAAACAATTTCCAAGGTGCTATTCTATGTATAGAATAGTATCCAGAATGCATGGGGGAGGGAATGGGTATTGACACAGATCGAAATCATACTGCTTGCGCTTTTGTACGAAGAAGACCGGTATGGGTATGAGATGGAAGCGGTGATTGAAGAACGCAACATGCGAAACTGGACGAAAATCGGTTTTTCATCCATTTACAATTCATTGAAAAATCTTGAAAAAAAGGGCCTGGTCGGCTCGCGGTATGAAGAGGAATACGGGTCGCCCGCCCGCAGGGTTTACTTTGTGCATGATGCTGCGAAAGCGTCTGTCCGTGAAACAATAAAAAGCATACTTTGTTCTCCCCAAAGGGTTTACAGTGAATTTTCCATCGGAATGGCGTTTTCTCATTTTCTGACGAAGGAAGAGGTATATGAATGCCTTGTCAAATACCGCGAAAGCCTCGAAAAAAGGCGGGAGCTCATCTTTCAAAACTATGCCAAAGAACCGGCCATACAAGGCAAAATTCACCTGAAAGCGCTATTTACCCACCCGCTCAAATTGATCCAGGCTGAGGTCGAATGGTTGAGCGGTTTACTGGTTGAGATAAAGGAGGATCAGCATGATTATTGAGAATTTCAAGCCGTTTTTCGGTCAAAGCTGTGAGCCGACGACAGCCGGCAATTTGATTCAGCATTGCGGGCTGACACTTTCCGAGCCTATGCTGTTTGGGATTGGGGAAGGGCTGAACTTCATATTCTGGGACAGCAAACAGATGGGGTATCCGTTTATAGGCGGACGATGCAAGCAGGATGTTTTGACAGAAAACATAGCGACAAATCTTCGATTGAAACTTGCGGTCCATGAAACCTCATCGAAAGCAAAGGCATGGGAGTTCGTGAAATCAAACCTTGATGAAGGCGTCCCTGTGGGATTGAAACTGGACTTCTACTATCTGGAGTATGTAGCGCTGAAGATACATTTCGCGGCCCATTATGTAACGATGTATGGATATGATGAGGAGTTCGGGTATTTGGTCGACGGAAGCATGCTAGCAAAGTCCAGCTTGGAAAGTATTGAACAGGCGCGGAGCTTCAAAGGCCCCATGTCTTCGCCCAACAGATCATACACCATAACCGCTGATGGACAACTGCCTGACATGAGGGAAACCATTGCCTGCGCAATTCATAAAAATGCGGGGCAATACCTGAATCCGCCGATCCAAAACATATCCTTCAAGGGCATCCAAAAGACGGCAAAGCTTGTATCAACATGGCTTGAAAAGCCCGGTATGAATCCGCAGCTGATTGCCCAAACCGGCTCGCTGATGGAGGAGGCCGGCACGGGCGGAGCGCTGTTTCGGAACATGTACCGGGATTTTCTGAAGGAATGCGACGGATTGTATCCGGAGATGGGGCTTCATGAGGCATATGTGAAGTTTACGAACATTGCACCGATGTGGACTGAGGTATCCAAACTCATTTGCCAAGCCGGAGAAAGCGTGGATGTGCTGCCACTTCAAAAAGCATCGGGAATACTCATGGAACTGGCATCTTTGGAAGAAGAAGCCATGAGGCTGCTGTTTGAAATTACTTCCTGTGCTATGACAGCCTCATCTTGAAATCCTCATACCCGAACCTTCGTACCAGTTCGACCTCCCCATCCGCCCGCCAAAGCAAAATATCCGGCAGGCCCATGCCGTTGAAGGTGTTGTTCTTGACCATGGTGTAGATCGCCATATCGCCAAAGATCAGCCGGTCACCCACCGCAAGCGGCTGATCAAAGGAATAGTCGCCGATCACGTCCCCCGCCAGGCACGTGGGCCCTGCCAGGCGGAAGGTATGGGGCTTTTCTCCGGGCTTGCCCGCATCTAAAAGCGGCGGGCGATAGGGCATTTCCAGCACGTCGGGCATGTGGCAGGCGGCGGAGGTATCCAGGATGGCAATGGGCAGTGCATTGTATACCACATCCATCACCGACGTGACAAGGTATCCGGCATTCAGCGCCACAGCCTCCCCCGGCTCCAGGTATACCGTTACGTTGTAGCGGGCGGCAAATTCCTTCACCAGCCGGATTAGGCGGGGAATGTCGTAGCCCGGCCTTGTAATGTGGTGGCCGCCGCCGAAGTTGACCCATTTCATCTGGGGCAGGTACTTTCCGAATTTCTCTTCCACCGCTTGCAGCGTCTCTTCCAGCGCGTCTGAATCCTGCTCGCACAGGCAATGGAAATGCAGCCCCTCGATACCACCCAGAAGCTCTGGCCGGAACTGTTCACTTGTTACACCCAATCTTGATCCGGGCGCACAGGGATCATAGATGCCGTGCTCCTGGGTGGAATGGGCAGGGTTGATCCGGATGCCGCAGGAAACGCCGGCTTTGATGGCTTTTTCGCCAAACCTCTCCCACTGGGAAAAGGAATTGAACACGATGTGGCCGCAGAGGGAAACCACTTCGTCAAAGGATGCCTCGTCAAAAGCAGGAGAGAAGATATGCGTCTCCCCCCCGAAATGATCGTGGCCCAGCTTCGCCTCAAAAATACCGCTGGCGGTGGTCCCCTGCAGGTACTTGGCCATCAGAGGATAGACCCTGAACATGGAGAAGGCCTTTTGTGCCAGCAAAATCTTCGCGCCGCTCTCCCGGCCCACCCTTTGCAGGGTTTGAAGGTTGTGAAGGATGGCCGCCTCGTCAATGAGGTAGCAGGGCGTTTTCAGTCGCTTAAGTTCCGGAAGCTTGCGCATGTCAGTCCACCAATACAGGCGCAAAGCTCTCCTGCCATGGCAACCCCCAGCGGTTTAACGCGTCCATAAAAGGATCGGGATCAAACTGCTCCATATTGTACACACCTGGCTTTTTCCACTTGCCGGTCAAAACCAGCATGGCGCCGATCATGGCCGGTACGCCCGTGGTGTAGGAAATGGCCTGGGATCCGACCTCCCTAAAGCATTCCTGGTGGTCACAGATGTTGTACAGGTAATAGGTCTTGGGTTTACCGTCCTTTAATCCCCTGAAAATGCAGCCGATGTTTGTTTTGCCTTTGGTGCGGGGGCCCAGCGACGCCGGGTCGGGCAGCACGGCCTTTAAAACCTGCAGGGGTATGATTTCCTTTCCCTCGTACAGGATGGGCTTGATGGAGGTCATGCCCACGTTTTCCAGGCATTTTAAATGCGTAAGGTAGCTTTGCCCGAAGGTCATGAAAAAGCGGATGCGTTTGACGCCGGGGATGAACTTCGCCAGCGACTCGATTTCCTCATGGTGCAAAAGGTACATATCCTTTTTGCCGATGCCTTCGAAATGATATTCCCGCTTGATCTCCATGGGCTCGGTCTCCACCCATTCGCCATTTTCCCAGTAGCTGCCCTTGGCGGTGACTTCCCTGATGTTAATCTCCGGGTTGAAGTTGGTGGCAAAGGGATAGCCATGATCGCCACCGTTGGCATCCAGGATGTCGATCTCATGGATTTCATCAAAGTGATGCTTGAGCGCGTAGGCGGAAAATACGCTGGTGACGCCGGGATCAAAGCCGCTGCCCAGCAGCGCGGTGATACCGGCATCACGGAAGCGGTCATGGTATGCCCACTGCCACTTGTACTCAAACTTGGCGGTGTCGGTGGGCTCATAGTTGGCGGTGTCCACGTAGTCCACCTTCGTTTTAAGGCAGGCATCCATGATGGTCAGAGCCTGATAGGGCAGCGCCAGGTTCAGCACCACATCAGGTTTGAAGCTTTCGATGAGGCGGATCAATTCTTCCACATTGTCGGCATCCACCTGGGCGGTTGATATTTTCGTCTTGCCGCCGGAAAGCTTGTCCTTCAAAGCATCGCACTTTGATTTCGTGCGGCTGGCGATCATGATTTCCTCAAACACTTCGCTGTTCTGGCAGCACTTGTGGATGGCCACGCTGGCTACGCCGCCGCAGCTGATGATGAGCGCTTTTCCCATGGTGATTCCTCCTTGTGTATAAAGGGATTCCAAAGGGATGAAGTCCCTTTGGCGGGGGTCCGGGGGCAGCCCCCCGGCTTCACAGTATCGTAAGCAAGAGTTCCCTAAGCACCTTCAGCGCCGTGGCCGTGGATGTTCCGCTGGGGTCATAAGGCGGCGAAAGTTCATTGATGTCACAGGCCACCACGTTTGCGGCTTTCAATGAAAGGATGGCTCCTAATAGCTCCATGAATGTCACGCCGCCGGCTTCCGGCGTGCCGGTGCCGGGGAATGCGGAAGGGTCCAGCACATCCATGTCAATGGTGATATACAAAGGCTTGCCTTTCAGTTGTTCAACTGTTTGTGCAAAGCCCTGCAGGTCAAACTTTCGCATGGCCACATGACCCTGGGACGCCCATTGAAATTCCGGCCTGTCGCCGGAGCGGATGCCGAACTGGAAGATGCGCCCGTCGCCCAGCATGTCCCAGCAGCGCCGTATCACCGTGGCATGGGAAAGCGTTTCGCCCAGGTAATCCTCCCGCAAATCCGTATGGGCGTCAAGGTGCAGTATGTGCAGGTCCGGATACTTCTTTGCAGCCGCCCTTACAGCGCCCAATGTGACCAGGTGCTCACCGCCCAGCATGACGGGTATCTTGTCATCGGATAAAATGGCGGCAGCCTTTTCCTCTATCTTTTGAAGCACGGCCTGCACGTTGCCAAAGGGCAGATCAAGATCGCCCCCGTCGAATACACTGAAGTCCGTCAGGTCCTTGTCCTGATAGGGACTGTAGGTTTCCAGGCCATAGCTTTCCGCCCGCATCACGCGGCTGGCAAACCTGGTACCGGGCCGGTACGAGGTGGTGCCGTCAAAGGGCGCGCCAAATACTACGGCCTTTGCTTCCTCGTACCCGCTGTCGCAGCCCAGGAAGGTGGATACATTTTCAGTCCACATGCTCCACATCCTCCAAAAGCCTTTGTACATAGGTGGGCAGCGCAAACGCGCCGCGATGCAAGTTGATGTTGTAGTACCGCGTATCGATCTCCAGCTTCTTCCACTCCCTGGGCCGCAAATCCTTTACAGGATGATACTCCTTGGAAGCGAAGCCGAACAGCCAGTACCCGGAAGGGTAGCTGGGAATATGCGCCTGATACACCCGGCTGATGGGGAAGGATTCTGTAATGCGCTTGTGGGCACGCTGCATGGCCAGCGCGTCGGCATCGTAAAAAGGGCTTTCGTGCTGGTTGACCATGATGCCGTCGGCTTTCAGTGCCTTGTAGCAGTTGCCGTAAAACTCCCTGGTGAAGAGGCCTTCCCCCGGCCCGATGGGGTCGGTGGAATCCACCACGATCAGGTCATACTCGTTTTCCCGGCTTCTGACAAACTTCAATCCGTCCTGGTAGAATATGTGCACCCTTTTATCATCAAAGCCGCAGGCGGTAAAGGGCAGGTATTCCCTGCACGTTTTAACAACCAATTCGTCGATTTCCACCAGGTCGATGCGCTTGATCGTCTCATAACGGCACAGCTCCCGCAAAATGCCGCCGTCGCCGGCACCGATGACCAGCACAGTTTCAACGCCAGGGTGCACGGCCATGGGTACGTGGGCCAGCATTTCATGGTAAATAAACTCATCCTTTTCGGTGAGCATCATAAACCCGTCCAGCGTCAGAAACCTGCCGAACTCCTGCGACTCAAACACATCAATGCGCTGGAAAGCGCTTTGCCCGCTAAAAAGCTGTTTATCCACCTGAATGGACAGCTTCACCTGAGGCGTGTGCCTCTCCGAAAACCAAAATTCCATACTACCTCCTGCCAGGGGGCTTTGCCCCCTTAAACCCCTACCAAAGGGACCAGTCCCTTTGGAATCCCA
>JAEZLW010000009.1 GCA_023415145.1 Bacillota bacterium
TTTCATGGCTGTGCCTCCAGAAGATACCCCATGCCTTTCCTGGTGACGATAAAATCGTCAAGCCCTGCGTCCTCCAGCTTTTTGCGAAGCCGGGCCACGTTGACGGTAAGGGTGTTGTCATCGATGAAAACATCGCTGTCCCAAAGGTTTTGCATCAGCGCATCCCGGCTGACCACATTCCCTTTGTTCGCAAGAAGCGTTTGCATTATCTTCGTTTCGTTCCGGGTCAGTTCAATCTTCTGGCCTTTATAATTCAGCGTACCTTCCCCAGCGTTAAACACCGCGCCCCTGTGTTCCAGCGCGTGAAGCTGCCCCTGAAAATCATAGCTGCGGCGGAGCAACGCTTGCATTTTGGCGATCAGCACGCTCAAGTCAAAGGGCTTGGTGATGTAGTCATCGCCGCCCATGGACATGGCCATCACAATATCCATATTGTCTGTATGGGAGGAAAGGAACAGGATGGGCACGCGGGATATTTTGCGTATTTCGCCGCACCAGTAAAAGCCGTTGAAGCGGGGCAGGGAAATATCCAGCAGGACAAGGTGGGGTTCCTCCCGGCGGAACTCATCTAGCACACCGGAGAAATCCTTCAACGCAAAGCCATGATAGCCCCATTTGGCCAGGTGGCTTATAAGCACCCCGGCAATGGTTACATCGTCTTCCACGATCATGATTTTATACGCGGCCATGATATCCCCTCCCGTGGGGATTATAGCATAGGCGGGAGATAATGGAAAGTTTTCAGCTATCCCTACGGCAATCTCTAGCCATCCCTGCGGTAATCCCTGGGCGTCAAGCCTGTGTTTTTCTTGAACAGATAGCTGAAATAATGGGGGTCATTGTACCCTATCTGGTAGGCGATGTCGGAGGAGCGAAGACTGGTGGTGCGCAATAGCTCCTTGGCACGGCTTAAACGCAGCCCTGTCAGGTATTCCGTAAAGGTGATACCCATCTCCTGAGAAAATACCGTACAAAAATGGTTGTTGCTCAGCGCCACGTGGCTTGCCACTTCATGAAGGCTGATGCCAGGGTTGGCAAAGTGTTCGTTCAAGTATGCCTGCGCACGGCGGATGACCATGCTGTAGCGGGTGGCGCTTTGCCTGTCCCGAAAGGAGATGGCCTTTGACAGTATTTCGCGGGCAAGGGGAAGCACATCCTCCACGGTTTGCATATTCTCCTTAGGCCCTTGCAGCACAAGCTCCGGCATGACCTCCTGGGGGACGCCTCCGTTTTCCTTGATGATGCGGGAGGCGGCCAGGAGGATTTCCACATAGACATAATTGGCCATCATGGTGGAACGAAGCGCCACATCACCCAGGGAGGACACGTAATGCTGCAGGATTTTGTCCACATCCTCCTGGGTGGCGTATTGAAGCTGCTCCCAGATAGGCACCACATCCAGGTTCAAAAGGGAAAGACCCGGCGTTATGCCCACATCGTGGATGCCCATGATGCGCCTTAAGCTGTTTTCCCCCTGAAACGCATCCATGGTGCGCAGCACGGCCTGGGCGGCTGACAGCGAGTCACGGACTTCCCACAGGTTTTTGACAGCGGAGCCGATGCTAAGCTGGATGCGGATATTTGTTGCCTGCTCAATGCCGTACTGGGCTGCCTGGGCAAAACCGTAGGCTCTCTCCTCCAGGTCGTTTTCGTTGTCGCCCAGTACCAGAAGCACGGGGTAACCACCCACCTCGCAGGAATACACTGCTCCGGCGCTGCTGTCGCACAGCCTTTGCAGCGCTCCCTGTACGGCGATGGACTCCTCGTACCGCTTGTCTGTGTAGCCCGGCGACACCAGCATCACAAGATAGCTTTGGGCAAAAAGGCTCATGTGCAGCTTGCGGGAACGGTCCAGTATCCCTGCCACATCCTCCTTTTGAATGGAGGAGCTGAACAACTCCCGCAGCAGCTTCTCCTGCATGAAGCGGCTGCTGGAAGCAAACTGCTCCTTGAGAACCTTTAGGTCCGCCTGCTTTTTCTTATCCTCCTGTATTCGTTCGCCGATGCGGTTTAATGCCTGCAAAAGCTCCTGAGCGTTGACGGGTTTCAGCAGATAATCATTCACGCCCAGGGAAATGGCTTCCTTGGCATAGGCGAACTCGTCATAACCGCTTAGGATCACCACCTGCATCCAGGGCATGGTGTGTGCCACCGAGCGGCAAAGGGACAGGCCGTCCATAAAAGGCATCTTGATATCGGTGACCAGTATGTCCGGCTTGATATCCTGCAGCATGGACAGAGCCATTTCCCCATCGGGTGCCTCCCCTGCCAGAACGAACTCCGTTTCATCCCAGGGGAAATTATTGCGGATGCCTTCACGCACCACAATTTCGTCATCCACCAAAAACACCTTATACATGCTCCTGCCTCCTTACGGGGACGGAAAAGGATACGGATGTGCCCGCAGACCCGCTTTCAATGGAAAGGCTCCGGGGCGGGTTGTAGTACAGCTGCAGCCGCTTGTTCACGTTATATAATCCGTAGCCGGCGCTTTCATGGCACATGATGTCACCTTCTAAAAGACAAGCGCGAATCTCATTTAGCCTGTCTTCTGACATGCCTACGCCGTTATCACGCACCTCAAAGTGCAAAAGCTCGTCTTCCCTGCGGCCCGTGATCTCAACCCGCCCTTTGCCGCGGCGGTGCTTGATGCCGTGATAGATGGCGTTTTCCACCAGCGGCTGGATGACCAGCTTCAAAATTTGAAGGTCATGCAGTTCCTCTGGGATGTCAATGGTGTAATCCAAAATATCCCTGTACCGTATTTTTTGTATGGTCATGTAGCCTTGCAAATGGCGTACCTCCTGTGCAAGGGGAATCCAGTCTCGTCCCTGGCTTAAGGAGATGCGGAAAAAATCGGACAGCGCTTGGGTGATTTGAATCACTTCCGACGACCGTTTAGCCTCCGCCAGCCATACGATGGCATCCAACGTGTTGTATAAAAAATGGGGTGCGATTTGCGCCTGCAAAGCACGAAGCTCGCTCTTTTTGAGATTTTCCTGCTCCCGCTTGTTTTCCTCAATCAGGTCCGACAGCTTGCCGGCCATGATGTTCAGGCTGGCAGTGAGAGACTTTAACTCCTCCACCTCCGTGGTGGGGGCGCGGGCCAATAGATTGCCCCCCGCCAGGTTGCCGGCGAATTCCTCCAGTTGTGCGATGGGCTGGCGGATGGTTTGCCCCAGGGAGGACTGAGCCATCATGGCAAAGAGAACCGAGAGCATCAAAAGCACCATTTGCGCCGCCAGGATGACGCCCAGCATGTTTTGCAGATGGGTGCTGGTATCTGTGGCAGCGCTGATCTCCAGGGCGATGAAGTCCTCCAGCATTTCACCCACCAGGGCGGCAACGCTGCGTACCTCCTCCAACGCCCCCTCATTTTCCTGCACGCGGGCCCCGGCCTCCATCTGGCGGCCCATGTCATTCACATAACCTTCCAGGGTATCCATGGTGCGCCTGGCCACCGTCAATTGAACAGGGTTTCTGGTGACGCTGGAGACCATGAGATTGTCCAACTGTGCGTTTACCGAATGGATGAGCTGATAATGCTCCCCTTCCGCAAAGGTTTTTCGCCCCGCCACCACGCTCCACAATTCGTCGGGAATGGACTCCACCACCAGCGGTTTTAAGGAAGAGACCTTCTCAATCTGGCTGATGACGCTATGATAACGGAATGCATAATTGGCCATAACGGCCACGCTGGCGATGAGGGGAATGAGCATCAGGCCCATGATAATGATGTAGGAGAGCTTCAGCCGCTTGCCGATGCTGTTATCCACACGCAGCCGCTTCAAAATCCGCTCGGTCAGGCTGGGCATGGTCAATATCCCCTTTCGGGCAAGCTGTCAAGATTGGTGTCAAACTCGGTAAACACTGTTTCCTTGGAATAGGCAATGCGATCAATGGCTTCGCCTGCGGCCAGCTTTTTGGCAAGGTCCATCACAATATCTCCCAGCTTGGGGGTACACTCCACCACGCAGTTGATTTTTCCTTCCTTCAATAAATCAATTGCCTTCTGTTCCCCGTCCACGGTGATGATGATGATGTCTTTGCCTGGCACAAGGCCGGCTGCTTCAATGGTTTCGATCGCCCCAAGTGTCATGGCGTCATTATGGGAATAGAGTATGTCGATGTCAGGATACTTTTGCAGCAGGTATTCCATGCATTCCCTCCCCTTGGAAAGGAGGAAGTCGCCTGAAATGCTTTCCAGTATCTCATATTTGGGATCGCCGCCCAGCACATCCCGGAAGCCTTTGCCCCGCTGGCGCATGGGAGAGGAATCCTCCGTGCCGGCGATTTCCACAATGCGAACATGGTCCATGCTTTCCACTTTCTTTTTCAGAAACAATCCGGCGGAGCGCCCCTCCTCATAAAAATCAGAGCCGATAAAGCCGACATACAAGCTTTCATCCTCCGTTTTTACCAGCCGGTCTACCAAAAGAACGGGTATACCCGCTTCCTTGGCCTCCCGAAGTACGTTGTCCCAGCCATCCTCCACGATGGGGGAAAAGGCGATAACGTCCACCTGGTAGGCAATGAAGGAACGGATGGCTTTGATTTGCTTTTCCTGGCTCTGCTCCGCGTTTTCAAACATCAATTGCACGCCTGCCCGCTGGGCAGCATCCTTGATGGACTCACTGTTGCCAATGCGCCAGGCGCTTTCCGAACCCAATTGGGCAAAGCCAAGCAGAACGGCATTTTCGGTGGGGGCAGTTCCGGTAGATGTGGAAGGGGAACAGCCGGAGGGCAAAAAAAAGAGTGAAAGCATCACGATCGCGGCAAGTATTTTCCGCACAATAAGCCCTCCTTGAAACAATCATATATACAAAGCATTAAGTAGGTTCATTATACAGAAACAGACAAATGATTGCAATCACTGAAAAAGGCGGCCGGCGGGATTTCCGCCGGCCGCCTAACGCATATTGTTTACTTCAGCTTCCACACCACGTCATTCCAAAGCAGCTCCTTGGAAAGCTGGGGAATGGTGGTATCCTTGTTGATGTGAATGAACTCAATGCCCAGCATTTCGCAAAAATCGCGCAGGTACTCGGCATCCAACTGATAACTGAGCACCGTGTGGTGGGCACCTCCGGCCAGAATCCAGGCCTCGGCGGAGGTGGATAGGTCGGGCAAGGGTTTCCACATCACCTGGGCTACGGGCAGCTTGGGCATCTTTTGATAGGGGCTGCGGGCTTCGATGTCGTTGACGATCATGCGGAAGCGGTCGCCCATGTCAACCAGGGTGGCCACGATGGCAGGTCCGTCGCCCGTGGCAAAGGTCAGGCGGGCCGGGGGCTCCCGGTCACCGATGTTCATGACATGCACCTCAATGGAAGGCCGGTTGGCGGCGATGTCCGGGTCCACTTCCAGCATGTGGGCGCCAAGGATGCCTTCGTTGTTGGGGTCCATATGGTAGGAGTAATCCTCCATAAAGGCGGTGACGCCGGGCAGCCCCTGGGCCATGACTTTCATGACACGGGTCAGGGCGGAAATTTTCCAGTCGCCCTCCGCGCCAAAGCCAAAGCCATCCTTCATGAGGTTTTGCGTAGCCAGACCGGGAAGCTGGCGCATTTCCTGCAGATCCTGGAAGGTGTCGGTATACGCAGTAAAACCGCCTTCGGTGAGGAAGGCCCGCATGGCCACTTCCTGCCTGGCCTGGTAGCGTACCGCCTCGATGTTGTCGGTCTTGATGTCGTACCTTTGTTTGTACTCCGCCATTTTTTGATCAACCTCGGCTTCGGTAACCTTGTCCATTTTGGCGATAAGGTCGCCGATGCCATGGGTGTTCACCGACCAGCCCAGCTTCAATTCGGCTTCCACCTTGTCACCTTCGGTGACGGCCACATCCCGCATGTTGTCGCCAAAGCGGCAGACCTTCAAATTCCTGGATTCATGCACGCCGACGGCGGAACGCATCCAGCGGCCGATGCGGGTGCGCACTTTTTGATCCTCCCAGTGTCCGGCGATGACCTTGCGGGGCAGGCGCAGACGGGCGCCGATGAAGCCGTGCTCCCGGTCGCCGTGGGCGGACTGGTTGGTGTTCATGAAATCCATGTCGATTTCGTTCCAGGGAATGTCCCGGTTGAACTGGGTGTTCAAGTGCAGGTACGGTTTTTGCAGGCGGCTAAGACCGGCGATCCACATTTTGCTGGGAGAGAAGGTGTGCATCCAGGCAATGATACCGGCACAGGATGGGGTATTGTTGGCATCCTGGATCACCTTGAGGATGGAGGCGGAATCCAGCACCGCGCCTTTGAAGACCACCGTACCTACGATGGAAGCATCTTCGTTCCATCCCTTGGTAATGATTTCACAATGGCGCTCCACTTCACAGATGGTTTCCGGCCCATAAAGGGATTGCGTTCCGGCGATGAACCAGAACTCGTACTTTTTCATGCTCATGAAAATCCTCCTGGCATTTGCTTCAATTTTTCCGCATTCCAGGTACTGGATGCGAATGTGTACATGCCTATATACTTTATTATAGCATGCCCGCACAGGCACGTCCAGATTCATCCACCTAAACAAAAGGGCCTTTTGTTTATGTGTGCATGTAAGGCTTTGCGGTTGACACGTGAAAATGCAGGGGGTAGAATATGGAAAAGAAAAGCAATTGCTTCCGAGTACAGATTGCTGAAGTTATCACATAACAATGGTGGAATGTCCATAGCCGGCAAAAGAATATGGTATGATGCAAAAGAAAGGGGGATGGATGATGTTATCCAGTGAGGATTTTCAAAGAATCCGAAAGTTTATGTACCGCAATGCCAGGCCTTTGGACTTGTTCCGGTGGCAGTATCATTTTGAGCATGGGACGCAGGAATCGGTGATACGTGCGCTGTCAGCCTATCAGAATGCAGATGGGGGATTTGGGAACGCATTGGAGGCGGACGCCTGGAACCCGAACTCCTCACCAATTCAAACGGGCACGGCTGTGAATATTTTGCTGGAAACAGGGTTTTCTACGAAGAACCATCCCTTGCCCTTAGGGATATTGCAGTACCTGGACAGCGGTGCGGATATGCAGAACGACCGTTGGGCAAACGTTGTGCCTACCAATGACGATTACCCCCATGCTCCCTGGTGGCACTCGGGATCCCAAAGCACAAGCCACAGCGAGTACAACCCTACTGCTTTCCTTGCGGGGTTTGCGCTTTTATTTGCACCAAAAAATTCTCTTTTGTACAAAAAGTGCTTGTGTATTGCAAAGGAACTGACAGAAACCTTCCTCAATGCTCCTGAACTTGCCATGCATCCTCTATTGTGCCTGGAAGCTCTATTGCGCTTCATCAGGTTGGCGAACATTCAGGAAGCTTTTGAATTTGAAGCGCTGGAAGTGGAATTAAACCGTCAGGCCGGCCGGCTGATATTAAAGGATCAAAACAATTGGAACGGCTATGCCTGCCGCCCGTCGGAATTTATTCATTCGCCGCTACATCCTATGTATGTGGAATACCGTGATCTGGTGGAAAAGGAATTGGATTGGCTTATGGATACACGCAACGACCAGGGTGTATGGAACATCACCTGGGGCTGGGATGGTTATGATAAGGCGTTTGCCGTCAGTGAAAACTGGTGGAAGGCCGATATTGTTTTGCGCAATCTGCGCTTTTTGAAAGCCTTTGGGCGTGTGGAAGCAGCAGACGAAGGTCTTTGCTTGTGAAAGAGGTTGCTTGTTATGACGTTTGACACGATACATGGATACGGCGATTTTTGCGCTGGGCTGCGTAAGGCTGGCTTTTCCTTTGGTGGTGAAAATAGTGAGGGAATCTTTACACTGTGTCACTATTTTAGCGAAAACCTTCGATGGCATACGGGCGACCCGGAGACCGACCCCTGGGCTTTTCGCATGCGGGCACTCAAAGAGGAAACCGATATTGGTTACGGCAAGCTGTTTTTTCAAAAGGGCGGCTATATGACAAGGGAGTGGGCGCCTTGCTTTATTGCCCTTCGGCGGCAGCATCAATCGTTTGAGGATGAGTATCAGGAAGGCCGCATGAGCCAATTGGAAAGGTCCATTTGCCGATATGTTCAGGACAAGGGTGATGCCGCGCTGCATGAGATCAAGGCCGCCGCAAATGATAAAGGACTGGAGGCTGCGCTTTCAAGGCTGCAGACGAAAATGTACCTGACCATTTCCGGCCAGACCATGCGCTTGTCCAAGGACAATGTACCCTATGGCTGGCCCGTAACCACCTTTCGACTGACGGATGATTTCTGGGGACCGGATGTGATGGCAAAGGCTAACACCATGTCCGTTCAGGAAGCCAGAGATAGGATAGCGCAACGCGTGTATGAATTGAATCCCGGCGTGGAAAAAAAGGTACTGGAACGGTTTTTGCGTTGACATGGAAGCTTGATTTTTATGAAATTTTTTGGGGTTTTGATGCCTTCGCAAAGGGAAAAAAGATATTGACAGCATGGGGTTCATGTGGTAAGATTTTATCCTGTCAGCAAGGACGGAGAACCTTGCGGCATGGGTCGCCGGACTGCGGTATGCGCCTGTAGCTCAGTTGGATAGAGCAACGGCCTTCTAAGCCGTGGGTCAGGGGTTCGAATCCCTTCAGGCGCGCCAGTTATATGGTGGGTATAGTTCAGCGGTAGAGCGCCAGATTGTGGCTCTGGAAGTCGTGGGTTCGAAC
>JAEZLW010000010.1 GCA_023415145.1 Bacillota bacterium
ACGGAGCGACGAGCTACCTCTTCGATGAGTTGCCGACCCATGACGCCGTCGGGAACGAATACACCTATACGGTGGAAGAAGTCGTACCCAACGGCTACACCATGACCCGCGACGGGAACGCCTTCACGAATACAGCCGACGAAACGGAAGTCAGCGGCACGAAGGCCTGGGAGATGATCGACGGCGAAGCGTATCCGGACGTGGTGATCAACCTGTACCGGAGTGACGATGCAACGACACCGTACAAGACGGAAACGCTGACGAACGGCGCAACCAGCTACCTCTTCGAAAGCCTGCCGACGCATGACGCCAGTGGCAGTGAATACACCTACACAGTGGAAGAAGTCGTACCCAACGGCTACACCATGACCCGTGACGGGAACGCCTTCACGAATACAGCCAATGAGACGGAAGTCAGCGGCACGAAGGCCTGGGAGATGATCGAAGGCGAGACGAAGCCCGCGGTAACGATCGTGCTGTACAGGAACGGCGAGCAGTATGACACGGTGGCGCTGGCGGAGGACGACACCTACAGCTTCACCGGCCTGCCGACCCATGACGCAAACGGTAACGCCTACGTCTACGAAGTTCAGGAACTGACCGTGCCCGGCTACACGAGCACATCCGAACCGAACGAAACGAACGGCAAGAACTTCACGAATACGGCTGATACCACCAACGTATCCGGTGAGAAGCTATGGGACGACGGAAACAGCATAACCCGTCCTGAGGACATCATCCTCGCGCTGTTCGCCCATACCGATACCTATACGAAGGAGATCACATGGGCCGTACCTGTTTGGGTGAAGAACGGGAACGTATGGAACTATACGTTTGATGGTCTTCCGACGCATGATGAGCTGGGCAATGCGTATACCTACACTGTGACCGAAGCACCCATTGCTGGTTACCGCACAATCCAGCTTGACACCAACATCACCAATACTTTGAACAACCCGGTTGTCGAACTGACCAAATCAGTCGACAAGACCCAGGTGCTGGGCGGCGATCAGTTTGCCTACACTGTTACCCTCACCAACAGGATGCTGCGGCCCGCGACCGTCACCGGCGTATATGACAACCTGGCCGCAGGCCAGACGTTCGGGAGCTTTACGAGCCACGGCTCCGGCAGTGCCAGCTACAACGATACGACAAGGGTCATTACCTGGAGCGGCATTGTACCGGCAGCTTCCTATGTGGAAGGTGAGTTCGTGCCCGGCACCACAGCCTTTACTTTCACAGTGACCGCTGATGAACTGGTAGCACTCGAAGAAGGGTACCGCCTGCTGGTTAACAGCGCAACAGGTGAGTTCCTGGATCCCTACGCACAGGAGTTCCCGGATCCCGATCAGGAACTTCCCATCTACCTGCTTACAAGCAATGAAGTGGAAGTGGAAGTTTTCGGACCGGTGATGAGCATCATCAAGGAAGCCAACAAAACCGACGCTCACCCCGGCGAAACCCTGACCTATACCCTGCGGGTGCAAAGCCTGTCGTTGCTCCCCTTCGATGTAACCATCAGCGACTTGCTTCCCGATGGCGTCACGTTTGAGGAGTTTGTCACCACGGGCTTTGGCGAAACGCAGGATGCGGCAAACCTGAAGCTTCTTAGCTGGAACTTTACAATGCCTGCTGCTACCTTCGATCCGGATACAATGGATGTCATAGCTCCCTCTGAGGTAACGCTCTCCTTCGTAGTGAACGTGGATGCCATCACTGTAGACCAGGATGTGGTCACCATTGTAAACAGTGCGGTGCTCACACCTCAAAAGGAAGATGAAACGCCTTACGATCCCATCCCCTCCAACGAGGTAGAGACCGATGTGACCGCCGAGGTATCGGTGCACAAGGCGGCCAGCGTGATCGACATGTACGTTGGCGATCCTACGCAGGACAGGCGCTGGGTATACGTGTTCACGCTGACGAATACGAATACGGCACCCATGCAGGTGAATCTGGTGGATGAGTTCGACCCGAACATCAGCTTCTACAACTGGGTCTCAAGCATCTCCACGGATCCCAGCGTGTACCCGCATATTGTATCTGAAGCCGCATATGAAGACCCGGATACGGGGATCCAGTCCATCAATGTGACGCTGGTGCTTGCACCGGCCACTGTGGACGCACAAGGCAATGTGATCCCCAGCGAGGTACAATATGCCGTAATCGTCGAAGGCGATTACATCGAGCTTGAAGGCGACGCTAGCGTTGAAATCGCGGTACCCAACATCGGAAGATACTCGGTATCCACCAACATCGTCGATCCCATCAATCCGCAGACGGCACGCAAAGACACCAATACGGCGACGGTCATCGTGTGGGCCATCAATGGCGTTTTGCCGGTCACCGGTGAATGGATCATGGTCATGGTTCCCTTCGGCGGGCTGATGGCACTGGCCGGAGTCCTGCTTCTGCTCATGAACCGCAGAAAGCAGCACGCGAAGTAACCCTTTTTGCACAATTGTATCGGGGCAGCCCTCTTTGGAGGACTGCCCCTTTTCCTTCTGTTGTTACATGCTGTAACAACTGTCCGGAGGAAGAGAAACCCATTTCCAAGTGTAAGCAGCTATGGTATAATCAGTGCGTTACCCTTGGAAAATACCTTTTGACCCTGTGTGATGGGAGGCATCACCATGAATACACAAGCAAAAAACCGGTCAGGAAAACGGAATTGGATTACCATCCTGGCTGTTATTCTCATCGCCGCCGGTGTGCTTGCTTTTGCGGTCCCGCTTGCCTTGCAAAGGCTCAATTATGATGTGGCCGCAAAGAAGGCAGCCGAAGCCGAGTCGCAAATGGTAATACCCGGTAAGGACGATTATCAGCCGGTGGATTATTCCAATATGAAAAAAGGTGTGACGCCCAACTTTTCCGTAAAGGAGATGGAGGAGGCTGCTGCTCCTCCCGGGTTGTTGGAGGAACTGGGGATTACAGGGGATCCATCCAGCCTGCTGTTTGGTATTTTTTCTGCCAAAGCGGAAAACATGGAGCCTGCTTCCATGCGGGAGGCGCTGAACCTTGGCGCCCAGGCGCTTCAGGAGGCGGGCAAATCGCCATATGAAGATGCCAAGGTGACTGCTGCGCTGGCCATGGCCCGCAAGCAGGTGGAAAACGCCTTTTTTCTGCTTACACAAATTCAGCCGATTACCGACACCGAAACGTTAGCATCCTTGTCAAACCAAAAGGTGATGGACGGACTAACCCGTGGTGATAAAACCATTACCGCTGCCAGAGAAATGATTTATGGAGCACTGACCGATCTGGAAGAGATGCTCAAACAGGTGGAAGACCAGGCTGTCGCCGATGGTGCGGATGTGGCTGAAAACAGGCTGTTTGCACAGATGAACACACTTGCTTCCTATATGATGATGGCAGCGCTGCATCTGCCGGAGGATGACTGCAAAGCCGCCATGGCGCAGCACCGGGAGTTTGCGGTATTGGCAGGACAAGATACGATAACCCCGGAGGATAAAAGCGGTTATGCGCCTATTGATCAGGATAATGAGAAGCGATCCTACCTGCTGGAGATACCGGATATCGGTGTCAAGGTTGCGGCATATCGTTCTGGTACATTTAACAAAATGTATCAAAACATGCGTATCGGAGCGGCCATGTTCCCCCGTGCTCCGGAGCCAGATACCGTAGCCAACATTTGCATCAGTGCTCATCGGACAGGCACCAGAGACTATTTCCGCAGCCTGAACAAGCTGTCTGTGGGTGACACAATCTACCTGCATACCTCTCATTTGGGTTCTTTCCAGTACGAGGTAGTCAAGGTTGGCATCATAGAGGCAAATGACTGGTCGGTAACGGGCGACGCAGGCTATCCGGCGCTAACGCTGCTGTCCTGCCAGGCAAATGGTGGGATCAGCAATGCCCAGCGCATTATGGTACGGGCCAAGCTGGTGGGTGTGGCAAATGGGCAGCAAAAGTAACACCCCATTTTCATATGCCGCTTTTGTAATAAGGAGTTATTCAATGACCAGGCAACAAGGGAAAAAAGGCATCTCCCTGTTTTGTATATGGATTGTGCTGATTACCTGTTTTGTATGGTTACCTGTTGCATCCGCCCTGGCTGATTCCGCCGAGGCAACAGGGATTGATTTTTCCATCAAAGCTTCTCTTGATCCTTATGCGCTTGATCAGAAGCCGGACCGATTCACGAAAGGTTTGGCCAATGCACTGAGCAAACTTGGCCTTACAGGCCATGCCATAGTGCAAAACAATCAGGCCGATATCAAAGGCCAGATCAGCCTTAACGGTTTGTCTGCCATTGACTTTCACTTAACCGGCTGGGAAGAAAGGTTGAGGCTTACCACCAACTTGTTTGGGGAAAAGCCTGTCGTCATCACACCGGCCAACTATATACGGTTCCTGTTGAAAATGCATTCCTATTTTGGGCTTCCGGTGCAATACATCGGCATATTTACCGATCCATATTCGTATCTGCATGGCATAAAGCCTGCGCTTGGCAAATGGACGGAACTGACAGGCGGAACGGAAAGCCGCTCCTTCAGCCAGGAGGAAAGTATCGAATTGGCAACGCAGCTTTCAGAGGCCTTCAGTGAAAGCGGCAACGAGGCATTTTATTATTGGCGTATGGGTTTGCTGCAGTATGTGAACCTGGATGAGCTTATCACGGAATTCTTCTATGCTTTGCCGGATTGGACGGCGGACCTTGCTGTGGATGGCGGGCTTGCAATACAGGTATCAGACCGGGGAGAAACCTGGACTTTGGGCGGGATGACCGTATATGAGCTGGAACAACGCGAGAATACAACAACGGGGAAGGTAGAAATACCTGATTGGGAGGGATACCGCCTTTCAGGGCAGTATTCACTGGAAGAAACAGAAAGCGGCCTGCAGGTATTCATGGATTGGAAGCTTTATGAGGACGAGGTGCTTTACGGTCATTTGACAGTGTCTGGTCAGGACTTGCCGGATGGCAGGCGGATGCAGGGAAATGGCAGAATCAGCATATCGTTTGGCGGGGATGGCCTGGGCATATCAAAGACATATGTGGCCGGCCTTGCCTGGGATCAGCATCAGGATGGCGAAAAAACCATACTGAACGGCCAGGTGGCTTTTCTGAATCCGGACACCGAAAAGAAAGTCCTTGCTGTGGAGGGCCAGATTTCCTGGGGAAGAACACAGGAGAGCTTTCAGCCGGAAACCAGGGATAGCATACAGGGTATCGACCTGTTCTGTGTGAATGACATAACGATACAGACGTTTTTCGCAAATGCCAAATGGCCGGCGATCCAAACAGCGATCCCCTTTTTGGTGGAACTGCCAGCAGGTTTTCTCAACGGCATATGGAAATGGGTGGATGAAAGCGGCGTCCTGGTGACGCTGATGGATGGCATGAGCGAATAGAATGAATACAAAAAAAGGCCGCCGGGCAAAACCGGCGGCCAATCTTTTTGCTTACTCCGCCCAATAAATGACCGGAGTGCTGTCATCAATCATGCTGATGAAGGTCTTGCCGCGCTGCAACTGCAGTTCATTGCCTTCGCTGTCGAAGAACACTGTCCGCTGGTTCATGCCTGTGCGCACCCAGTAGCCTGGGATGTACCGGCCGCCGATGAAAATGTCTGCATTGCCGGAACCGATATTTACCGTCAAAGGCCGGTCGGAAATGTTATGGTAGAATGTCACTTTGGTCCGCTGGATGATGAGGTTGGAGAAAGAAAGCTGTTCCCCTGTGCTTTTGTCAACATATGGTTCCCCATTCACATAACGCAGGTAGACATTCGCATTGGGATCATACATGAAGCTGGAGGAGTATTCCTTCTTTTTGAGAGTGATGGAAATATTCGAGGCAAAGTCGCCCAACTCCGGCAACTCATCGGTAAACAGGTAAGGCCGGGAAGGGGCTTTGAAATCTGCGGGAATCAGCGCCTGCATCGCCTTTACATTGGCATCAACATTGTGCGGGCTGGCCAGTTTTTTCACACGCGTGTAGTATTTTTTCCAAGGTTTGCTCTCATTGACCATGCCACTGAAGAGTACGTTTTTCTTGGTAGCGCCGGTTTCACGAAGCTTTTCCTCAATATTCGTCCCTTCGTACTCCTGCCCGCCGTAAAAAAGGAAGCCGGCATCCCATTCTTCCCGCAGCTCAACGTGGGTAAGGCGGGCAGAGCGAACCGGTCCAACGCTTTCGGGGATCACGTCACTGAAAAGGTAAGAAAGGCGTGTCTCCCCTCCCTTGTGCAGCGGCGTTTCATAGATGATATCGGCAAGGGAGGCTCCCCATGGTGCGCGGTTGCCAATTCCGCCGTTGGCATTGTCAATCTGAACCAGCATAGGCATATACGTTCCAGTCCAAGGAAGGCCGGTGGTGGGGCTTTGGCCTGGGATTTCCAAGTTCACGGGGAAATTGCCGTTACTTCCCAAACCTTTGACGGGAATCTTTCGGTCTGCTTCATCCTGAATCAGGGTTTTCACGGTTTCCGCCATGGCAGTCTGTGCAAAAACGATAAAACAGACCATTGCCAACAGCAGGCAGAGGGCTTTCTTCATGAGGTGGCCTCCTTGTGTGTGATAACGTTCTTTTACTGGCAGCCGCCTATAGCATACAGACTTGGCTATGCATATACAAACGGCCATAAGCATGTGAAGTATATCATTTCCATAAATAAAAAGTCAATGAAATATATGTAAAATGTAATTTTTAGGGAATTGGCTATTGCCTCCCGGAAACAGTATTCATTTGGTTTTATGGCTGCATGTAAGCGCTAAGCCCCTGATATACTACCTTGATCACCAATTCAGACATTTCCCTGGCGGATTGTTTCAATCCGTTTTGCAGCCACTTTTGCACAATGCCGATGCTTCCGTTGACACCAAACAAACAGAGATACTCTATCGTATCTTCATCCAATGCCTTTTTACTTTTCCGCTCTTTCAGGCCCTGCCTCTGAACGATCATCATGATTTCCTTTTGCAGTGATATGTCCCCGTTTTCACCTAGCAGAACCTTGCAAAGCTCCGCATTTTGAACGATGTACTCAAAAATACGGTTCATGGTCTGAAACGATTCCGGCTCGTATTCCTTGAAATTAAAGCTGTCCAGATAAACGTTAATATCGTGCAGCGTTTCGTCAACCAATTGCCGCAGCAAATCGTACTGGTCGGCATAATGGGCATAGAAGGTACTCCTGTTGATGTCGGCCGTTTCGCATATTTCCTTGATGGAAATTTTCGAAATAGGCTTACCGTTCAGCAGCTTTACAAGGCTTTGTGTGAGCATCATCTTCGTGTATTTGATTCGCCGGTCATTTTTCGCATCCCTCATGCCGTCTTCCACCCTCTTTATCATTTGTTACAAGCCAAACCGACATTTCAAGCACGGTTGTCGGGCGTACCACATTTTAGCCGTATCTGTTCGTTGTAACAAGACACCATGTTGATTATAATTTAATTGAGGTATTTATTCAACACACAGTTGCTTATTTATAGCAGGAGGTGTTTTGATTGGCAGATATCGCATTCGAGGGCGTGAGTAAAACCTACCATGTAGGCGAGGTGTTGATTCGGGCAGTGGACCATGCGGAATTTCGGATACAGCATGGCGAATTTGCGGTTGTGTTGGGGCCCAGCGGTGCGGGTAAAACGACGGTATTGAACCTGCTGGGTGGCATGGACAGGGCGAGCAGCGGCAGGATATCGGTAGGCGCCCGGGATATTGTGAAGCTGGGCACAAGGGATCTGAACACATACCGCAGGCTGGATGTGGGCTTTGTGTTCCAGTTTTACAACCTTATGCCAAACCTGACGGCCCTGGAGAACGTAGAACTGGCGCAACAGGTATGCAAAAACCCCCTGTCCCCCCGGGAGATGCTGGAAAGGGTAGGGCTCACAGACCGTATGGATAATTTCCCGGCCCAATTATCCGGCGGAGAACAACAGCGTGTGGCGATTGCACGTGCACTGTGTAAAAACCCGGAACTGCTTTTGTGCGACGAGCCTACCGGTGCTCTGGATTCCAAGACAGGGCGCATGGTACTTGAGCAGCTTTGCGACGTGTGCCGCGATATGGGCAAAACGGTGGTGATCATTACGCATAATGCGGCCATTGTGCCCGCCGCCATGCGGGTCATCCGCATGAAAAGCGGGAAGGTACATTCAGTGGATGTCAACCCTCATCCTGTGGCCATGGAGGACATTGCGTGGTAAGGAAAAGGTCTGATGCGCATCTGTTGGGACACAAACTGTTGCGGGACATACGGGACAATTGGAAGTCATTTGCCGCCATTTTCATTATCTGCATGCTTTCCACGATGCTTTACTGCGGCATGGACGCAGCCTGGCGCGGCATGGAGAAGAACCTTCAGGCACAGTTTGAGCAAAGCGGCTTGGCAGACATTTGGATCATGGGGCAGGTAAGCGACCGCAAGGTCAGAGACATAACGGCGATGAAAGGCGTTATGGATGCACAGCGCCGGGTGCATTTGCGCGCCAGTGCGGATGTCCCCAACGAGCCTGATATAGAACTGTATGTGAGTGATGGAGCGGCACGAATCAACAAGCCCATGGTTTTTCATGGTACAGCGCTGCCCGAAGAAAAGAAGTTTGTGTGTGTATTGGACACACGGTTTGCCGAGGCCGCGGGCATCAGAGCGGGGGACAGTCTGTCGGTTAATGCGGCGGGCGTTTCCTTGGAACTTATGGTTGGCGGCATCGGCTATAGCCCTGAGTATGTGGTGTATTCTGACGGATTCTCATTCAGCGCAGACCCTAAAAGCTTCGGCTATGCTTACCTCTCGCCTGGGTCGCTGGGATTTTTGCCCTATCAGGAGACGGTGGTCCTGCTCGAACCGGGGGCTGACGCGGAGCAAATAAAACTGGACATACAAATACTGCTGGATGATCCACAAATGCTTGTATTGACGCGGGATGATAAAGTCGGCATCAAGATGGCTGTTGAGGAAGTTGATCAAATTCGCGCGCTGGGGCAGGTATTTCCGGTTGTTTTCTTCCTGGTGGCGGCGTTGATTACATGGAGTACCATGAAACGCATAGTGGAAAGCCAGCGCATGCAGATCGGTACGCTATGTTCCCTGGGTTATGACAAGGGTCAACTGATACGGCACTATACGGGCTATGGGCTGCTGGTATCAGCGCTGGGTGCGGCAGCAGGGCTTGCCGGTGCACGTTTTTTTCTGGGGAACATCGTCATGTGGGTGCTGATGTCCATTTACAACATGCCGGGAGCAACCGTATATATGCACCCGGGTATCATGGCAGGCACCGGCATGCTTACAGTGCTAACCGGCATGAGTGCCAGCTTCTTAAGCTGTTACCGGTCGCTAAGGGAAGTGCCCGCAAGCCTTCTTCGGCCCAAGCCCCCGGCGCATGGGAAGCGGATATTCCTGGAACGTATCCCCTTCGTATGGCAGCGCTTGTCCTTCAGCGCCAAGCTGATCACCCGCAACATGCTTCGCAACACTTTCAGGTTTTTGATCGGCATCATCGGCGTGGTGGGCTGCTCTGCGCTTCTGTTGACCGGCTTTGGCATGCGCGACTCGGTGGTATTTGTACTTCAAAACCATTATACCAACACCATGCGCTACGATGTGAGGGTGGATCTGGATGCTTCCGTCAAAGAGGATTATCCGGAGGCTGTTTTTCTTCGGATAGGGGCGCTTGGGATGGAGACTGTCATGGAGCGAAGCTGCGAGCTCCTCATTGATGACCGGTTCGTAACCAAGGGCCTGTATGTGCTTGAGGATCATCATGAAATGGTATACCTACTCAGGGGCGGTCAGCGCGTATGGCTGCCCAAGGAAGGGATTGCCCTAAGCGAACGAACAGCGGAGGAAACGGGTCTTGCAATTGGCGACAGCGTGCTTCTGCGCGCGCCAAACGGGCACGAAACCACTGTTCAGGTGAAGGATATCATCAGTATACAATTGGGCCAGGGCGTATACGTAAGCAAAAGCGCCTGGCGCAAGCTGGATGTTATGCCTTTCATGCCTACAGCGCTTTTTTTAAGCGGTGAACATATGAATCCTGCTGCTATTGAAGACATGGATGGGGTGGCTAAAGTCCGATCCATCATCGATGAGCGCACCGGCAATGAGGCGGTGGTAAAGGTACTGGATGTGGTAGTGCTGGTGATGGTGCTGTTTTCGGGTGCACTGTTGCTGGTGGTGCTCTTTACCTTGGGTCAATTGCACTTTTTTGAAAGGATGCGGGAAGTGGCAACACTGATGGTGCTGGGCTTTTATCCCCGGGAGACGAAGCGCTTGATCCTGCGGGAAAACATGATCATCGCCATCCTTGGGCTTCCCCTCGGGCTATCCCTGGGGCCTTTCCTGCACCGGTGGGTGCTGACTTATGGGTTCCCGACGATGCTGGAGTTTATTCCTTACATCGCTATGTCCAGTTGGATATATACGATGCTGCTTACGCTTGTGTTTGCACAAATCGTAAACCTTTTCATTGGTGTTAAATTCAAACGTGTGGATATGGTGGAAGCCCTCAAGAGTGTGGAATAAAGGAAGGGGTATTTCAATGATACGTAAGTGGATCGTTGTTATTGTATTGCTGGCGCTTTATGCCATATCCGCCCAGGCGGAGACTGTAAAGGGAACGGAAGCATCCCGCCGGTGGGCCAAAGGCTTTGTTCAATCGGTGGATACTGTGGACGTATTCGCACCGGTGGGCGGGCAATTGCAAGCATTTGATGTAAGGGCAGGCGATGTAGTGGAGGCGGGTTCAGCGCTGATCATGATCCGGCCCATCCAGGTGCTGGCTCCGCAAAGCGGCGTGATCCGCCTTTTAAGAGCGGAGGTGGGCGACCAGGCTTCGAATGTTCTTCTTCAATATGGTGCGTTGTGTTCCATTGACCGGGCGGATACGCTTTGGGTTCGCGCTACGACCGGTACAGCGTACAACAAGCCGAAAAACCGCGCCATGATCCTTGGCGAAACGCTGCGCGTATATGACGGTGATGCAATCGATCCGGTGGAAACACTGGGCACCGTGATTGCAGTTGACGGCAATGGCTATGTGGTGGAAATCCCTTCGGATGAGTTTTCGCTGGAGGACAAGGTGCGCCTGTACCGGGGCGAGGGCGACACGTACAATGCCAAGGACAAAGTGGGCGAAGGCAAGGTGGAACGCACAAAAACCGTTCCCGTGACAGCGGAAGGCGTTATTGCGAAAGTTCACATTTCGGAAGGCCAGCATGTATCCCGGGGGGATGTGCTTTTTACCCTGGATGATTCTTCCGCCGTGCATGCAGCACCGGCAACATTTGATGCAGCGGCTGCCCGGGGCGGCGTGGTGTCCGCTGTGTATGTGCAGGCCGGGCAGTTGGTGCGAAAAGACCAGCTTCTTATGACAGTGAAGCCTCTTGACGCACTGGAATTCGTGGTGGATGTGGATGAACTGGACATACCTTCTGTTCGTGTGGGGCAGGCCATGCAGGTGAAGGTGGACGCACTTTTGGAAAACAGGATTACAGCGACAGTAAAGCGCGTAAACCCACTGGGTATAACCGTGCTGGATACAACCAAGTATCAGGTAACGCTGTCCATACAGTTCCCTCCGGAAGGGCTTTTGCCAGGCATGCATGTGACTGCCTACTGGGAATGAAACCATACCATAGCATGAATTGACCGTTGAACACTATCGTATAGGATATACAGCTTTTTTTATGATGTGGAAGCTATAATTTGCGCAGGGTAAAAGTATAAAAACCACCACAGTATACAGCCTGACGCAGGGATGGTGCAACGCTCAAGACCTCTGCCCTATACCCTGTGGCTGTCATGAATGACGCAGCCGCCGCCGCATCCTCCTTCAAGGACACACCGATGCCCTGAAGCGGACAGAAATATTCTCGCATTCGCTAAAACGCATAGGATAGCGTTGCTTTTTATGACAAATGCTTGTGCTTTTCTGCCAACCGATGGTTGTGGGCTGATTCCTTTTTTATGTATTGGGAATTCTTTCAGCTATAGTTTTTCGGGTAAATTGTACGAAAGGCGACATTTCATCCGTTTGTTGTATATGGTATGCTCATACGTATGAAAGAGGGCTAAGCATTGGCCCCACATAACAAAGAGGAGGAAACCTGTATGCGTAAGCTGGTTACCCTGCTGCTGGCGCTGGTGATGCTCGCGACGACGCTGTCCATCCCCGCGATTGCAGAGAGTGCTCAGGAACCCATTACCGTGTCAGTATTTGTCGGCGAGGCCAGAGACCAACCCACCTCCGACAACAAGATCTTTAAAAAGATCGAAGAAGAATTCGGCATCAAATTTGAGTTCGAGTTTCTTGCCGGCGACCTTCTTGAGACCCTGGGCATCAAAATTGCCGGACAGGATTACGCCGACCTGATGGACGGCGGCAACAGCGAAAAGCTCATCGAAGCCGGCGCTTTCATTGACCTGATGCCCTACATCAGCAAAGAAAAGACCCCCAACCTCTATACCCACCTGGAACCCCATTTCAAACGCTTGCTCAACGACAAGGGCCAGTTGTTTGTAATCCCCAACTTTGGCCGCAACTACAACACCGAAGCCTATGGCCTGAACTATGTCAACGGCCCCGCGTTCTTCGTACAGAAAAAGGTGCTGGCTTGGGACAACTACCCCATGATCAAGACCATGGACCAGTACTTTGACCTGATCGAACGCTACATAGCTGCCAATCCTACCGATGAAAAAGGCAACCCCAACACCGGTTTCGCCATTTTGTGCGACAGCTGGCGCGCTTTCTGCCTCTTCAACCCCGTTCAGCACCTGATGGGCCGTCCCAATGACGGTGACGTCATTGTGGATATCAATAACAACTACAAGACAGAAGCGTATGTTATCCAGCCCTACGCCAAGGCCTACTACAAAAAGCTCAATGAAATGTATCACAAGGGCCTCATCTCCCAGGACACCTTCGTTATGAACTATGACCAGTACATCGCCAAAATTTCCAGCGGCACGGTGTTGGGCATGTTCGACCAGGCTTGGGACTTCCAGGATGCTACGAATGCCTTGAACACCGCCAAGATGTATGACAGCACTTACCAGGGCCTGCCCATCGTGTACGATCCGCATTACGTGGATGGCAAGGAAATTGAGGAACACTACCTCAATGGCGGCGTTATCAATGTCAACCGCGGCTTCGGCATCTCTGTCAACTCCAAGTACCCCGAGCGCTTGATCAACATGATCGAGGCCATGCTCAGCGACGAGTGGCAGAAGACCTTTGCCTGGGGCATCGAAGGCGATGGCTATTATGTGGAAAACGGCCGCATGCTGCGTACCCGTGAGCAGTATGAAAACGCTCAAAACGCCGTATGGCGCAATGCCAACACTGCGTACGCTCTGTGGCAGAGCCTGCCCAAGAAGCAGGGCATCATGGATGACGGCAACTACTGGGATCCCAACCGTCAGCCGGAAATTTACTTCAGCCTGATGAGCGACTACGACAAGAATTTCTTGACCCAATACAATATGCAGATTCCCCTGGACTTCTTCAACGATCCTATCCCGCTGGCTCCCTACGGCGAAGCCTGGCAGATCGACGTCACCGTTAACCAGGATGCCGATGATGCCAAGCTGGCCTTCCAGGATATTCAGCGCCGCGATCTGCCCCAGATCATCATGGCGGATCCCGCCGAGTTTGATGCCAAGTGGGATGCGTTCGTAAAGAGCGTGGAAGAGATTCCGATTTCCGACTTTGTGGACTTCATGCAGGCTGAGATTCTCAAGCTGGTGGAAAAGAACGCCAACTAATCCCACCCAAAGGCAAGACGGCGGAAGGGATACTTCCCTCCCGCCGCCTTTTATTCCAACATGAAGCAAGCGAGGTGTTCTCTTTGCGCACAGCCGAAGCTACAACGCTTTCCACCTCAAAGCAGGTTTCTGTCCGACAAATCTCCAAGTGGAGGGTGCTTTTGCAGCAGAAGCAATTGATGCTGATGTCGGTGCCAATGCTTCTGTACATTCTTTTGTTCAATTATTCTCCGCTTTGGGGCTGGATTACGGCCTTTATGAATTATGACCCGGCAGTGCCGCTGCTTGAAAACCCCTGGACCGGCATGGAAAACTTCCGTTGGCTGTTCAGCAGGCCGGAGTTTATACGCAGCATCCGAAATACGTTTGCCATGGCAACCATCAATCTGGTCTTTGGCTTTGTGTTTCCCATTGTTTTAGCACTTTTTTTGAATGAAATCAGGAACAGGGGCTTCAAGCGCACGGTGCAGACCGTGACATACCTGCCCCACTTTTTAAGCTGGGTCATCGTTGTGGGCCTGGCGCAAAACGTACTATCCAGCAACGGCATCATCAATGAGCTTCTCGTAAAGCTTGGACTTGTAAAGCAGCCTGTCTTTTTCCTTGGCGAGGGCCGGTATTTCTGGTGGGTGGTCGGCGCCATCAATGTGTGGAAAGAGTGCGGCTGGAATACCATCATCTACCTGGCGGCCATGTCCGCCATTGACCCCGCCTTGTATGAGGCGGCTGAAATCGACGGCGCGGGACGATTCAAGCGCATGCTTTATATCACCCTGCCGGGAATCAAATCCACGTTCCTTGTATTGTTGATTATGAATATCGGTCATCTATTGGAGGCCGGTTTTGAAATACAGTATCTGATGGGACAAAACCTGGTGATGGACTGGTCACAGACCATTGACATTTTCGCATTGAAATACGGCATAACCAAGGGGCAATACAGCCGCGCCATCGCTGCGGGCATGTTCAGAAGCACCGTTTCCATCGCATTGGTGCTGAGCGCCAATTTCCTTGTCAAAAGGTTTGACGAAAGCACGCTGCTATAACGCTGGCATGGTATTTTGCAGCGTCTATCCTAAGGAAAGAAGGATGGTTCGATGAGCAGTATTTCTGTTCAAAAAAAGTATTACCGCCGCAATAGGACTTTTGATATTTTGAATGCCATCGGCATGTGTGTATTGATGCTCGTTACCCTGTATCCCGTCATCAATACCCTGGCTCTTTCTTTTAACGACGGAACCGACGCCGTACGGGGCGGCATTAAAATGTGGCCCAGGGTGTTCAGCCTGAAAAGCTATGAAACCATTTTTGTGGATGAATCGCTCTTCTCGGCACTGTTTATCACCGTAGCCCGCTCCGCCGTTCAGACGGTATTGAATATTGTGCTGACATCCATGCTGGCCTACGCCTTGTCCCGAAAGGAATATGTGCTGCGCAAATTCATTACGGCCATGTTTGTATTGACCATGTATGTCAATGCCGGACTGATTCCCAATTACCTGCTGATCAACAATACGCTTGGGCTATCCAAGTCGTTCTGGGTTTATATCATTCCCACGATGGTGAGCTGCTTCAATATGATTGTGATCCGAACGTATATTATAAACCTGCCCGAGGCTATAGTGGAATCGGCACGTATTGACGGCGCGGGGGATTTGTATCTGTTCTGGCGCATCATTTTCCCGCTGTGCATGCCGGTGCTGGCAACCGTTGCCTTGTTCGTTGCTGTAGGCGCCTGGAATAGCTGGTTCGATACGCACCTGTACAATGCCAGCAAGGCAAAGCTGCACACCCTGCAATACTTGCTTCGAATGAAGCTGGCTACCACCACCAACAGTGCCAATGCCGCGATGACCACCTCCGACGCGCTGACATCCACTACCCTTACCACACCAGTAACCATACGTGCCGCTATTACCGTAGTGTCCGCAGCCCCCATATTGGCTATCTATCCGCTGTTGCAGCGCTACTTTGTGGTTGGGCTCAGCATAGGCAGCGTCAAGGGCTGACGCTTTGGCGGTATTCCTTTGGCGTCTGTCCGTAATATGCTTTAAAGTGGGCCAGGAACTGCTTGTATTGCACATACCCTACCGCGTCCGCCACCCGGTGGACAGACAGGGCTGAGCTTTTCAACAGTTCCGCGGCCTTTTGTATACGAAGGGTGTTCAGGTAAGCCCGAAAGCCCATGCCCGTCTCCTCCCGAAAAACACGGCCCAGGTAGGTGGCGTTGTACGAAAGGATGGCTGACACACCTTCCAGCGTCAGCCGCTCCATGAAATGCGTTTGCAGATAGCCTGCCACGTGGTCGCTGATGCGTAGGGCGACCGGGGTTAAAAGGCGCATAGCAAGCTCACCCAGGGCTTTTATATCCCGATTCGTATCACGCAGCAGCGTGCCAAGCTTTTTGGAATCCTCAGAAAGCTGTGATGAGCATAACGCGTGAAGCAAGTCGTAAGCCTTTGCTTTGACTGCGCTTCCCCTCAGATCGCAAAAGGATGCAAGTTCATCGGCCATACGGTCAAACGTTTCGTGCTGTAAAAGAGAAACGGCGGTTGCAAGATCCTGGGCACGGCGGACCAGCTCCGCCTCGCAGTCATCCAGTTGTGCGCATATTGCAAGGCGCAGATCGCTGAGGTATCCGGCGTCGTTTGTTTCCGGGCATCCTGCCAGCTCGCGCCGGTTGGAGTGAAGCGTGTTCCTTAGTTTCTCTATGGACGCCTTGTCCAGCGAATCTTTGGCAAAGAGCACCAGCCATTCCTAGCCATCCACAATGTGGGTGGTTGCCTGCATTCCCGTTTCCAAAAACCCTTCGAGAATCGTTGCCACCTTGTCATAATCAAGCGGTATCCCCCAGGTGAAAAGCTGCCATGCTCCCTGCGGCAGCGGCTGGTGCTTGAGGGGCTGCCCCATTAAAAGCGCAGTGACGGCTTGATGGTAGGCGGCCAAGGGCAGCTTGTGTTTCAGTTCTTTGTCGATCAGTTCTTTGCGTACATGTTCCAGCACCGAAGTAACTTCCCTTTGCTCGATGGGTTTGAGCAAATAGCCGGCCACGCCTATGCGCATGGCCTTTTTCGCGTACTCAAAATCACTGTACCCGCTTACGACGATGAACGCGCCTTCATACCCGCGATCCCGTGCTGCTGTCATCAGCGACAGCCCGTCCATGTCCTGCATATGGATGTCTGTCACAATCAGATGCGGCTTGGTATCGCAGAGCGCATCAAGGGCCTGTCTGCCGCTTGCACAGGAGGCGCAGACTGTAAAGCCCTCTTTCTTCCAGTCAATGAGCAGGGAAAGGCCTTCCAGCGCCAAAGGCTCATCGTCTACCAGCATCACACGCAGCATGCGCTCACGCCCCCTTCACTGGAATGCGGATGCTGACAATCATCCCGCGGTTCTGTGCATTGCGAAGCGTCAGGCTGACCTTTTCACCATAATGCAGCTTGAGCCTGCGGTAGATGTTTTGCAGACCAACGCTGTCCTTCATATCCTCCGGGCCGGCAATCTGCTTCTGCAGGTCGATTAGACGGCTGGGCTTGATGCCTACGCCATTGTCGCTGACTTCAATGTCCAGCATTCCGTCTTCTACTTTTGCGCGGATAGAAACCAACCCCTGGCCGCTTACATGCTGTATTCCGTGCTTGCAGGCATTTTCCACAAGCCCCTGCACGCTCATAACGGGGACCATCGCTTCCATGGCCTCTTCGCTTACGTCCATTTCATAACGGAACCTGTCTCCGAAACGGAATTGCTCAATTTTCAAAACCATACGGACAAAATCCAATTCTTCCCGCAATGGAAGAATATCCCGGGAAGTGTCTACCATACGCCGTAGTATCTTGGACAAGGGTGATATGATCTCGGCAAGCTCCGTATAACCATTGCGTACGCATAGCACCAAAATGGCGTTGAGGGTGTTAAACAAAAAATGAGGATCAATTTGTGCCTGCAGGTACTTCAACTCCGCGCGCACGTTTTCCAGCTCCAGGCTTTTTTGGTGCAGCTGCAGTACATAGATGTCATGAATCAATTGCTTCAGCCTCTCACCCATGGCATTGAAATGTTCCATCAGTTCGCCGATCTCATCGCTTCCCATTTCTTTGGTGATTGGGGAAAAATGCTCGGCGGTGATGCTGTCCATATGCCGAAGCAGGCGTTGGCTGCGCAGTATGATGGAGCGGGCAAACACCAGCGAAAGCCCGCCTGCAAACAGGGAGCATACAGCTCCCAGCAACAGGCCTACCCAGATGGCGTTGCGTACGCTTTTTTCCATTGGCTCCTTATTGATGTTGGCGGACAGCTTCCATCCGGCCATGGCCGTGCCTCCGCCAAAGTTCCGTGTCAGATCGGTGGCGGTAGGGGGCAGAGGCGCACGCCTGGCCACCATGCTGTCCGTCATGCTGCCGGGATAACTGACGGCGGAACCGTCAGGCGCTACCAGGTATATGGACAGGTAAGCGTTCTCCTGCTCCACAGTGCGGTGGATGGGTTCCATGTTCAGATCCAGCTTCAATAGCTGATTGTAGGTGGTGGAATGCTCCAATTTTCTCAGGATGCTCATCTGCAGCCGTATACCCGAGGCCGGCAATTGCCTGGCGTAGGCCACCAGCACAGGTGCGGAGCTTGTTTGGGATGTATACCATTCCTCCGCTTGAAGCTTTGGTGTGATTCTTGGGAAATATCCTCCGTCGAACATGCTTGGATTGTCCGTATAGATCTCTATCGCGGTCAACTGCTGCACATAGGCGTACAGATAGCGGTTCATGATCAGGCGGATTTCGCTGTAGTACGATGCATAGTATTCCTCCGGGGACAGGTAGTGCCGGTTTAGAAAGGAGGCCAACTGCTCGTCGGTGGATACGGCGTTGCTTAGTGCCGCTGCCTGGGAGAACTGCGTTTCCAGCGTGGTATATACCCGGTCCAGGGATTGCACCGCGTTTTGATACTCCCTTTGACGGATCTCCGCCGTTACGTTGGTAAGTACGTAGACCAGCAGTGCCACGATGGGCAGCAGCACTCCCAGAAGAAACTGCAGTATGAACTTGCTTCTGATCGGCAAATCATTGACACGAAGATTCATTCGTTCCTCTCCTCCTTTTCGTCAGCCGTGCCCCGGTATGCGTTTGGGCTCATGGCCATTCTTGCGCGAAACTGACGGGAGAAATAATCCACATCCCGAAAGCCAACTTCATAGGCGATTTCGCCGATGGGCAGGGAGGTTTGTTTCAGAAGCCTTAAAGCGTGGGAAATGCGCGCATCCAACAGCAGCGTATGAAAGGTTTGACCAGTATAGCGAAGGATCAATTGCCCAAGATACGCGGGATTCAAATGCAGGCCTGATGCGATATGGCTTAAGGAGAGGGATTTAGCGTATTCCTCCTTGATCGTGTTCAGAACGGTACGGACGGGCGCTGGGCAGGCGGTATCATCGTCATTTGTTTTTGTTTGAAGCAAAAGAACCGCTTCACAAAATGCTTTGAGCCATTCCTCCCGGTCCATAGACTCCTCATTCCACAGATACCTCAGCGATTCATTCCATTGCGGCGGATGATCCGCCTGCGCCTTGCTCAGCTGAAGCATCGTTTCCATGGATTTTGCCATAAACCGAAGCGCAAACATCTGCGGCTGAAGTTCGTTTGCCTGATGCAACAGATTGGCAAGAAGCGCGTTTAGCTCATCTGGCGTATCCTTTTCCAGCGCTTTGACCAACTGAGGGAGGTTCACCCGAAGCATCCATGCGGAAACCGTTTCATCCGCCGGTTTGTATAGCCTGAGTGTATCTCGTTGCTCAAAAAGGACACCCATGGCATCCAGGGCCTGCCACAGGCTGCGGCCAAAGCCTTCCGCCCCCCTGTCCACGTTTCCCACGCAAATCTGTGCGTCAATGTCAAAGCTGCCAAGAAGCAATTCCTTCAGGCTTTTCAACTGCATAATATTCCGCTCGATTTGTTTGAAACAAATACCGCACTGATGAGGAGAAAGCAGGAACAGCGTTCCGCCGTAGCCTGACAGCATCATCAGCGCTCCTTCCGGCATTGGTTTGTTTGCTGAGGTTACTATCGCGCAATAACAGGGGTCATCGCGCACAAGATCCAGTAGCACGCCGGCGCGAAGCAGGCTTTCCTCCCCGGCATCGCCGGTGGCTATCCGGCGCAGCACGTGATCCCGGAGGATGGGCATGCGCTCGCCTGCCTCCTTCACTTGGCGTCCGCGGGCATCCAATTCTTTCTTGACTTCCTTCAACGTTTGGTGAACTTCATCTTTGTCGATGGGCTTTACAAGGTAGCCGAAGGCGTGGGAGCGGATGGCGGATTGGGCAAACGCAAAATCCCTGTATCCGCTGAAGAACAGCAATATCGTGTCAGGATGATAGTGGTGTACGATTCCTGCAAGATCCGTGCCGAGCATGCCGGGCATCTTCACATCGGTTATCAGCAAATGCGGTTTGTGCGTATCGATGAGGTGCAGCGCTTCCTGGGCGGTGGATGCCTCCGCGCAAACGGTAAATCCATGACCTGCCCAATCGATCATCAGGCGCATGCCCTCCAGCATGAACGGCTCATCGTCTACGATTACAACACGGTACATGGATTTTCACCACCTTACGCAAGTAAAATCAGGCTGAACAATCATGTATAAGCAATATGAATAAAAATATTATACAAGCTTCGGGCCAATTTTGGCAAGAAATCAATCAAAGCGTTCCATAGCAAAAAGGGGAATTCAACGGGGAAAGAAGCCTCTCAATTTACCGTACGCAATCCGGTATGCCCGTGTGTGTCATGAGGACTTATGCCATATGCCTGCGGTATGCTTTATCTGCCAAAGGAAGGAAAGCTGCTTTCATTACTGGAATCTATAAAAGGATACCGCGGACAGCAACGGCCTGAAGCAAGGAGAAAATATGAACGGTTTTCAGATTTTTATGCCTCTTCCACAGGTGTACCATATTCGGGATGCGATGAACGTCTGCTTCACACTGCTGGTGGGGAAAGAGCGGGCGCTGCTTTTTGATACCGGCTATGGCCTTTTTGATCTGATCGGCGCTGTGCGGGATATTACGCCTCTGCCGCTTACGGTGCTGCTGAGCCATGGTCATCATGACCATGCCTGCGGCGCTGCGCAGTTTGATGAAGTTTGGATTGCCGGGGAGGATATGCCGGTGATCAGCCACTACACCGGCCCCGAGCAGCGAAGCCGCGTACTTCAGCAGGCGGATGCAAAAGGCTTGCTGCCTGAAGGTTTTGACCGGGATGGATACCTGGCTGCCGGGACGGGGAATGTGAAGCCCCTGAAAGAAAAAGAGTTTGATCTGGGGGGGATTAATGCGCAGGTGCTTTGCATGCCGGGGCATACGTTGGGCTCCATTGGGCTGATGGTCATGCCATACAGGTTACTGCTGCCCGGGGACAACTGGAATCCGACCACCTGGCTGTTTTTTCCAGAATGTGCCTGCATTAAACGATACGTAAAAACCATGCGTGAAACGGAAAAACATCCCTTCGACCATGTGCTTGCGCCCCATGATGTAAATCTTATTCCCGGACAAAGGCTTCGGCGCTACATTTCAGGCTTGACAAAGGAAACGCTTCATAGCGCAAAGCCGGCCTCTGTTCCGCCCTATGGGAATATTCATGTGTGTACATGCCATCCGGAGCCGGAAACAACGCTATTCTTTGACAAGGATAAGCTGTAGGAACAGTCCGTTTGAAGCAATAAAACCGCCGGTTTTAAGCGGCGGCTTCTTGTATCGGCTTGCCATTGTTGATTCAGTAAAACCCCGAAATGCCATCATGCAGGCTGTTTATGGTATGAGCGATCCTTTGTTCCGCTTCATCACCGGTTGAGCCGCTCTCCACATAATTCAAAATGCGCTTTTTCTCCGAGTCCGGCAACGCAGTATAACGATCCATGGCAATCCTGTCCTGCATCAGCCGCATGCCGAGCCCAATGGGCAACTCGCCTTTGATACTTGTCAAATCTCCGGGTCCATCTTCCATTGCGACGCCTCCTTTTGTTGTCACTTAGTATTTCCGGCAAAAGGACATTGCATCCCGCCAAGCTTAACAGTCAACAGGCGCTGCCATGATGCATATTTTCAACAAAAGGAAAAAGTGCAAAGGAGACAGTATGACTCATAACGAGGTTGTCAAAATCGGTGATGCCTTTTTGCTTCCGATTGCATCCGGGATGTATGGGCTGGATGGCTATGAAATGAGGCCGGTCAAAGCACATGAAGGCGGGCGGAATGTTGTTTATACCTGTGAAAAGGAAGGCGCTGCTGCAAAAATACTCAGAATTGCCTTTTTGAATGACAGGACACGGGAAGACTTGCTGGGCGAAGCTGAATATATCCGGTATTTGTATGAACATGGCGGTAGCGTTTCGAATGTGGTAAGCTCCCTGAAAGGGAATCTGCTGGAAGAGATAGCTTACAAGGATCACACCTTTTTTGTCTGCCTGTTTGAAAGGGCCAGGGGAAAACTGCTTGCTGAAAACAATTATCGTTACCGGGAGGGCGTTCCTCTTGCGGAGTATTTTTTTAACTGCGGCAAGGTTTTGGGAAAACTGCACCAATTGTCCAAAGGATATGCACCTGTCCATCACCGGTACAGCTTTTTTGACAAATACAAAGCCGAATATACGGATATGCTGATACCCGGCTCGTTCTCCCTGCTCAAGGAGAAGCTGGCAGAGCTCCTGAAGATATTGGAAGCATTGGACAGGGACCGTGAGTCCTTCGGCATGGTCCATTTTGATTACAGTGATGGGAACTATATGATCGATTTTGATACAGGCAAAATTACTGTGTTTGATTTTGATAATTCCTGTTTCTGCTGGTATATGTATGATCTGGCAAATCTCTGGGCACATGGAGTTGGTTGGATACAATTTGAACGGAACATTGGTAAACGCAAAAAATTTATGGAGGAATACTATGCGAAAGTTCTTGAGGGGTACAGATCTGAGACAAGAATCGAAGAGGCAATGCTAAAGAAACTGCCCTTATTTATCCAGGCAACCCTTATGGAAAGTATAGTGGATGCATTCGAGGTGATGCAAAACAGCGGTGAAGAACCTACGTGTGATGAGGAGCTGTTGTATCGTATAAAATGCATGGAAGATGATATACCTTATGTAGGATTTTTCCATGAAATTTACTCGTGCGAGGAACCATTTGAGTATATGAGACAGACTATATAGTCTTTTTCCCAAAGCCTTTGTACCAGCCAGCAGGAAATCTCGATGGTTTGGGTTGCTTCACTCTGATCATGACCCCCCTTCGAGCGCCTCCGCAACAGCCTCCCACTGTTCATACATGCCCGCAAGCTCGTTTTCGAGCATCGCCTTCTCTCTGAGCACCTCATTGAGCCGTATATAATCACTCGCGCATTCAGAAGCCCTCTTGTCAAAGGCCGCAAGTTTTTCCTCCGCCCGGGCGATGTCCCTCTCGAGTGCATGAAGCTTGCGCTCTGCCCGCTGGTCGCGAACGGACGGCCTGGCGGCGGGCTTTTGAAGCTTTTCTTTTTCGGGGGGCGGCGCAGCCTGCTCCACCATCTTGAGCCTTTTGAACCGCTCATAATCGCAAGGCCAATCGCGGAAATGTCCGTCCTCGATCTCCCACACCCGGTCGGCAAACCGCCTGATAAAATACCTGTCATGAGATACGAACAGAAGCGCGCCCTCAAACTCCGCTACCGCTTCCTCAATCCACTCCCGCGAGTTGAGGTCGAGGTGGTTTGTCGGTTCATCAAGGATGAGGACGTTCGCCCGTGACATCATGATCAAACACAGCCGCAGCCGTGCGCGTTCACCGCCCGATAACTGCGAGACGGTCTTGAACTGATCTTCGCCCTGGAACCGGAAGGCCCCGAGCCGGTCACGCGCTTCCTGCGGCTCACAGTTCGCTTCGTAAAGGAGCGTGTCGTAAAGCGTCCGCTCCGGATGCGAAAACTCGACCACCTGCGGAAGGTATGCAAAGCGGACGGACGGTCCGAAGGCCGCCCTGCCTGTGTCCGGAGCTTCGAGCCCCATCAGTATCTTCAAGAATGTGGTCTTGCCGCAGCCGTTCGGCCCGAGCAGCGCAACCCGCTCGCCATCCCCGCGCATCTGGACGTCTACGCCGGAAAACAGCGTCCTCCCGCCGAACGCCTTTGTAAGGTTCTCCGTCCAGAGCACCCTGTCCGCCCGGAACTGGTCTGAATTGAACCCCATTGCCATACGCGATTGCCTTGTTGGCCGGTCGGTCTCCTGCACCCGCTCGATGCGCTTTTCCATTGCCCGCGCCTTTTTGTGAAGTGCGGGGTTATCGTAAACCGAACCCCACGCCTTGAGCCTTTGCACCTGAAACTGAAGCTGCTTGACCTTTGCCTGTTCCCGCTGATAACGCATAAGCTGCTGCCGGTAGCGCAGCTCCTTCTCCTTTACGTAGAAGGTGTAGTTGCCGCCATAAAAGCTTGGTTTCCCATTTTCCAGCTCTATGATCCTGGTGGCCACCACGTCCAGAAAGTAGCGGTCATGTGAGACGACGAGCACGGTTCCCTTGTAGCTTAGGAGATAGTCCTCCAGCCATTCCATGGAGCGCGTATCCAGGTGGTTCGTAGGCTCGTCAAGGAGGAGGACATCCGTCTTCTCAAGGATCAGCCGTGCCAGGCACACCCGTGTACGCTCCCCGCCGGAAAGATCGGCAAAGCTGCGCAGGCGCATCGCGGCATCAATCCCGAGCCCGTTTGCGACCTTGTTAAGATCCGTCTCCCACTCATAGCCGCCGAGGGACACGTACTCATCCATGAGCCTGGAATACCGCCCCGTGTCGCCTGATTCCATGCCCATGTGAATTTTTTCGAGCTCCGAACCAATCTCGAACACCCGTGCAAACGCCGCTCTAAGCACATCCTCGCATGTCGTTCCCGGTGTGTAGTCATGAAGCTGCGCCACATAGCCAAGCCTCAGCCCCTTTGCGACGAATGCACTTCCGGCGTCGGGTTTAAGCTCGCCTGTGATGATTTTAAGAAGTGTTGTCTTGCCCGCGCCGTTCCCGCCAAGCAGTCCTACACGCTCGCCCCGGTCGACCTGAAAACTCACACCGTCCAGAACGACGCGGTCCTGCGCAAATGATTTTTTTACGGATGAGATGTTGATATCAGCCATATCGTGCCCCTACATGAATTGATATTCCAATTATGAAGCACAACACCACCTGCGTCAAGAAACTAAACCATTTTGTTCTATCGGTGTCATAGATATCCGGTATCAGTTTGCCTTCCCATGGATGCGTTGAAAATCCGTCCGGCTCCAGTAGGCATCATCGGACTGGATTTTTATGTCCAGGCCCAGGGTATGCTCACCCACCGGCAGCAACTGCTCCAAAAAGTCTGCCGGAGGGGTATGTCATTCTTAAAGCCATATATGATATTCGAAGCTTCATACGTTCTTATGGTTGACAAGCCAAACAATAAGGCCTTATAGTAAAGCAAATGAGAAAGTGATCCGGGCTAGAGGAGCGTGCAGATAAATGATAGAGACAGTATTTGACAGGATTGAATCCATAGAAAGGTACGCAACAAAGCAGGAAAAGGTTATTATCGACTTCATTCGCAATAATCCGATTAGCGATATGCTGTTGTTGTCGATTACCGAATTTTCGGAAAAGGTTGGCGTAGGCGATGCGACCATGCTCCGTTTTTGCCGTAAGCTGCGGCTGAAAGGGTATTCTGAGTTTCGCTTTTTGCTCTCTCAAAGTGTGAGTGTGGAGGAGAACAGCCGCGAAAACGATGGCGACAAGGTTTACGAAGAAATGACCACTGCCTTGAAGTCCACGCATTCCCTGCTGGACATGACTGAAATTCAAAAGGCGGCACACATCATTCTTCATGCACGGAAGCTGTATGCAGTAGGCAGCGGCAACTCCGGTGTGGCAGCGCAGGAATTTTGCAACAAAACCCTTCGTTATGGCCTGGGGTGTACGTATTTGCCGGACAATCATTTCCAGATGATTGCTACGGCGCTTTTGGGCCCCAAGGATACGATGGTGCTCTTCTCGGTGTCAGGGAGCACAAAGGATGTGCTGGCGATTGCCAAGCATGCTTCGCAGCAAGGTGTAAACCTGGTGATTGTAACGAATTATCTGAAGTCACCGTTGGCGAAGTATGCTACCGCGCTTTTGTATGTAGTAACGAAAAGTGCACCGCTGGACAGTGGATCGCTGGTTTCCAAGGTGTCTCAGCTGTACGTGATCGATGTACTGAGCAGGGCTATCTACAAACAAATGGGGAGCCAAGCCGAGGAAAACTTGCGCAAAACCGCCATTGCGGTGATGGAGAAAGAAATCTGACAAATGCGCTCCCTTACTGCTGTTTTGCCGACTGTATGTATGCAAGCATCGTTTTGCATGCATTTTTTGTATAGAGACAAGGCCAAATTCTGAATGTGAACGAAAACATATTTTGTGTGTTGACACAAAACTTCAAATGTGATACTATAAAAATGAAAATCCAAGTCATTGCCGGGCGTATGCGTGATTTGGGAAAGACCGGAGCATTTGGTGCAACTTAATCAAAGAAGGGGAGAAACCACAATGAAAAAGCTGTTGGGGATCATGCTGGGCCTCTGTATGCTGCTTGGTGCTGTCACAGCCGGTTATGCCGCCTCCGCGAAGGACGAAGTCATCTTCTGGGGCTACTGGGATGGCGATGTGGCCGCGCAGATCAACGAGATTGTCACCGACTTTAACGCGCAGACAGGCAACAATGTCAAATATGTTGCGCAAGCCGACATGATGAATACGTTCCAGGCCGGTGCAATTGCCGGAGATGTACCTGATGTGATGCTGTGGGACGCCTCGGAAGTGCGCCGCTATGCCGGCATGGGCCAACTGTTGGCTGTGCAGGATTACCTGGCTGAAAAAGGCATTGCGCAGACAGATTTTAATGATGAATCCATCCGCGAGCTTACAGTAAACGGAGCGCTGTTTGGCCTGCCGATGAACCTGGACATTTGGGGCCTGTATGTGAACCTGGACATCCTGGGCAAGGCCGGCATTACTGCGCCGCCCGCCACTTGGGATGAGGTGAAGGCTGCCGCGGTTGCCGCCATGCAGGTAGAGGGCGTAAAAACCGGCCTTAACTTGAGATTTGCTCCGTATCTTTTCAACTCGTTCCTGGTGGCCAATGCCGGTCGTCCCCTGAGCGAGGATGGAAGAAAAGTGAACCTGGACGACAAAGCTCTGCAGGTGTTGAATTACTTCAAGGAGCTGGTTGACGCCGGTGTGTATGCCACTAGCTATGCGCCTGAGAAGGGAGCCGACGGGTTCCTCACCGGCGAGGAGGCCATGGTATTCTGGCCGACATCCATGCTGCGCACCTACAAGACCTACGGCGATCAAATGGACTTTACTTTCATGCCCATCCCGCAGGGCCGCGCTGAAGGCGCCAAGGCTGGCGGTACGCAAACCAGTTGGAGTCTTGTGATTCCCGCTGCGGCGAAGCACGCGGACGTGGCGAAAGATTTCATTGCCTTTGCGTTGCATAACAACGAGAACAGCTTGAAGTGGTGCAACATTGTAGGGGGATTCTCAGCGCTCAAAGCCGTGCAGAATGACCCGCAGTTCTCCGAGGACAAATACCTGAAGAACATCATTGCGGATATTGGCAACCTTCAGATACGTTCCGATGTGCCTGGCTTTATCAACCTGGAGGGTACTTGCTACGGACCGGAAATCCAGAAAATGTTCGAGGGCTCTCAAAATCCCGAGCAGACCCTTCAGGTCATGACGGCCGAGGGAGACAAGCTGCTGGCGCAATACCGTGGTGAGTGAACCCGCCTTGTAACGTAAGCGTCATGGCGTATGCGGCTCTTAAAAATCCTGAAGCCGCATACGCCACCCTTGTATCCATCCGCAAGCATGGAGGAATGCACCCCGTGAAGCAAACAAGCGTCATCCTCGCCCGCAAGGCAAAATCACGGCGCGAAACAATGATCGGCTGGCTGTTCATTGCACCTGCTGCCCTTTGCTTTGTGCTGTTCATGCTCATCCCAACCTTTATGGCGCTGGGTATGAGTTTTACTTCATATAATGTATTTATGCCCACCCGCTTTGTAGGATTTGGCAATTATGCCCGCGCTTTTCAGGACACATACTTTTTGATTGCGCTAAAAAACATATCTGCTTATGTAGCAATGTATGTGCCGTCGGTTGTTGTCTTTTCGTTTTTACTGGCAGTGCTGCTCAATAATAAGGTGCGTGGAATCAAACTTTTTCGCGTTTTGTTCTACCTTCCCTGTCTGACATCCACCGTAGCCTCGGCCATTGTATGGAAATGGCTGATGAATCCATCAAACGGATTTCTGAATAAGCTGCTGTCGGTCTTTCAATTGCCCGCCAGCGCATGGCTGAACGAAAGCCGAACCGCCATGTTTTCCATTGTTATCATCTGCGTATGGAGCACACTGGCAAGCAACATTATGATCTATCTGGCTGCGCTGCAAAACGTACCGGGTTCAGTCTATGAATCCGCACGGCTGGACGGTGCGGGGAAATGGAGGCAGACCTTTCAGATCACGCTGCCCCTGGTAGCGCCTACCACCTTTTTTGTACTGACCATGGCGCTCATTGGCTCATTTCAGGTATTTGATCAAATCTATGTGCTGACATCAGGCGGCCCGGCGCATGCAACCACTGTGCCGATGTACATGGTGTACACCAATGCGTTCAAAGAGTCACAAATGGGCTATGCCTGCGCTCAGGCAATGATTCTGTTTGTGATGATCATGGCTGTGACGACGCTGCAGCGCAGCATAAACAAAGAAAGCCTGATTTGAACGAAGGAGGGAGAACCATGCAAACACTTGGAAAAAGAAAGCAAGCATCCATCCTGCTTAATGGTAAGCTGTACAAAGGAGCAAGCTCCGCTGTCACGCTGGCGCTCCTGATACTTTTTGGCGTAGTATTTACCATGCCATTCTATTGGTCCATTTTAACATCTGTACGCCCCAATAGTGAAATTTTTACCTCCGGTATGCGTTTATGGGCTGCAAGCCCCACGTTTGAACATTATCAAAAGGCCTTTCAGGTGATCCCGTTTGTACGCTATTCGATCAATACGCTGTTGATTACCGTCAGCATCATTGTCAGTAATCTTGTATTTTGCTCGCTGGCCGGATATGCTTTTGCAAAGCTTCATTTTCGGGGGAAAAAGCTGGTCTACAAGCTGATGCTGATGAGCGTGATGGTGCCTGGAACAGTGCTCATGATTCCACAGTTTTTGGTATTGGTGCGCTTTCCTCTGGCGGGAGGGAACAATCTGTTGGGCCAGGGAGGGCGCGGCTTTTCAGGTAACCTTATGGGCGTTTTACTGCCGACAGCTATCAGCATATTCAACATCATGTTCATGCGCTCGTTCTATATCTCCATGCCGGACGAACTGGGCGAGGCGGCTCGAATCGACGGTGCAGGCGAAATACGCACTTTTTTTCAAATCTATGCGCCACTTTCCAAACCGGCTTTGGCAACACTGTCTGTATTCTGCTTTCAGGCCGGTTGGAATTCGTTTCTTTGGCCCAGCATCATTCTGCGCAGCGGCGACTTTAAAGTACTCACCCAAGGACTGCAATCGTTCTCCTTTAACAATAATGTCGATTATGGGCCCATGATGGCGGCTACCGTGTGTGCCACCATCCCGGTCATCATCATCTTCTTGTTTGCACAAAAGTACTTCATTCAAGGCATCGCGTTTTCCGGCTCCAAATCGTGACGAAATTCGAGGAGAGCATTGATGAAACATTTCACACTCTATCTGCTGCATTCTTCCCATACAGACATTGGTTACACCGACACGCAGGAAAAGATGAAGGCTCACCATATTGCTTTCATACGGCAGGCGCTGGCGCTTAGCAAAAAGCAGCCGCGCTTCAAATGGAACTGCGAGAGCTATTGGTGTGTGCAGCAATTTCTTCGCGCTGCCAGTGAAACTGAGAAGGCTGATTTCATTGAGGCGGTCCATGATGGCAGATTGTGTTTGTCGGCCAGCTATTTGAATTTGACGGATTTGGTGCCTGAATATGTGCACGACGGCATGATGGCAAAATGCCTCCGGGAGCGGGATGAAATGGACCTGGCTGCAAGAAGCGCCTTGACTGCCGATATCAACGGTTACAGCTGGGGATTTGCAGATATACTGGCGCGGCATGGTGTACACCATCTCATGTCCTGCATTCATACGCACCATGGCTACCATCCGCTGATGCGCAAGCAGACGCCGTTCTGGTGGGAGGGGCCGCGGGGAAACCGGCTGCTTACGTGGAACGGCGAACATTACAATTTGGGCAATGAGCTGGGTATAGCAGGCACGCCCTGGTTTGAGTATACGCTGCAGGACGGCATGTCGCAGGTTCATCTCCCTCCATATGAAAAGGCGGTTCTACGCATCCGCGCATATGTGAATACGCTTAAGGCCGAAGGGTATGAGTTCGACTTTGCACCCGTGAGCGTCAGCAGCTACATGACGGATAATGCACCGCCATCCCTTGAAATTTTGAATTTTGCAGACACATACAATGCCCAAAATCATGGTATTACCCTGAAAATGGCAACGCTGGATGAGTTTTTTGCTGCACTGAAGGCAACGGGCGTGCAATTTCCGGTTTATCGCGGAGATTGGACTGACTGGTGGGCGGACGGCATCGGCTCTACGCCATCTGAAGTGATTCAGTACCGCGCTGCTGCGCGAAGCCTGCACTTAATTGAAAAGCTCGATGCCGGGCACGCATTGGCATCCGCCGAGACGTATGATGCTGCTCTGAGCAACCTGATGTTTTATGGTGAACACACATGGGGTTACTCATCCTCAATCACCGAGCCCTATCACCCGCAGGTGAACAACCTGGAACAATGGAAACGTTTGTACGCCCTGAAGGCCGCCGAGGCCGCAACCATCGCGCGGGAGGCTGTTCAGCAGCATTATGGGGAGACAGCGGTAGCCGCACAGGGGGAACTCAAGTTCCGCGCGGTGAACCCCCACGCCATCCCGGTGGAGCACATGCTGGTGCTGGATTTGGAACACTTTTTCGGCCATGAGCATTTTGAGCTGATGGATGATGCGACCGGTGAAAGCGTACCTTTTCAAATCAGCCGGTATTCACGCGGGCCTGAGATATGTGCCTGGCTGCGCCTTGCACCGAAGGAAACAAAGACGCTATCATTCAAAGAGATTCCTGCCCCTGTGCTTATAAGCGCAGGCCTTTGTGCTCCCACCGGGATCGAGGGGGTGAACGATCTCAACTGGCGCTTTCAAAATGATCTTGCCAGGGGAGGCTGTGTGTCCCCTCAGGGCATTGAAAACCACTTCTTTCGCATTGCGTGGGAGGCAGAGAAAGGCATCACATCCATCCTGGATAAGAAACATGGGCGCGAATTGGTAGTTCCGGCACGGCCGTATGCTGCATTTACCCCTGTGTATGAAATGACTCCCCGCGACATGGCTGAAGATTATTTGTACGTGCGGCGTAACATGGGCCGCAACCGCAAAGCTTTCCGTACCAGGCGAGACGCAGGAACGCTATACGACGTGAAGGTATTGGAAAACGGCCCGCTGTATTCCCGTGCAATGCTGAAATACCGTATGGCAGGCGTTAAGGAATGCGAGGTGGTGCTGACGGCTTACAAGCTGACGCCAAGACTGGATATTGACCTTCGCCTGCACAAGGACAGCGTTTGGGAACCGGAGAACCTCTATCTTTCACTGCCCTTTGCGGGGGATGAGATATACATTGACAAAGCCGGTGCGGTTCTGCGTCCCCGGGTAGACCAACTGCCCGGGACATGCATCGACTTCTATGCCATACAAAACGGCATCGTATTTGCTGGGCAGCCTCATCTTATTCTCACTTGCCCCGATGCGCCGCTTGTATCCATGGGTACACTTAAGGCGCATCCGATCCGCTTGATGGGAGAGGGTGACCCCAATGTGGATGAAGTGTATTCCTGGGTGATGAACAATTTCTGGGAGACAAATTTCAAGGCAAGCCTCGGCGGATTTTATCAATTTCATTATACGTTGGCACTGAGCGAGGGCACTGTACCGGAAGCATTTGAAAAAGCAGAGACCCTGAATGAAGGCGTGCTGCAGTTTTATCGATTTGAGGATAAGGCATGAAAACATTAGGGATTGATCTGGGCGGCACCCAAATCAAGCTGGGCGTGGTGGAGAATGGCCGGCTGCTGCATGAAAGCGAGTGTGCTACACCAAAGCAGCGTGCCTATGACACCGTGCTGCAAACGCTTTACGATGAGGCAGACAAGCTGTTGTCAAGGTATCCGGAAATCCAACAGGTTGGGTTGGGTTCACCAGGCCTGGTGGATGCCGGTGCCGGGATGATCCTTTACTCCAACAATTTTGGCTGGCACAACGTACCACTGGGCTGTGATCTGAGCGCTGTTTTAGGCAGGCCGGTGCGTATGGCCAATGATGCCCATTGCGCTGCACTCGGCGAGGCGTTGCATGGAGCCGGCCAGGGTGTTAAGCGTATGGCAATGGTGACCATTGGTACAGGGTTGGGCGGCGGCTTTGTGAAAAACGGCGTGCTGGAAGATGATGTGTACGGCTCCTTGGCGTACATTTTTGGCCATATCAGCGTGGAACAGGAGGGTAAGCTTTGTAACTGCGGCAGGCGCGGATGCTTGGAATGTTATGCGTCGGCAGAAGCGATCGCACAAAAAAGCAAGCGTATTTTGCATTCGGCAGAATCGGTGCGGGAGGTTTTTGAGGCTGCCAAACGCCAGGATGAGGTGGCGGTGAGCATTGTTGGTGAGTTCATGGAATATCTGGCCTCGGGCGTGGTGAGTATCGCCAATGTGTTACGGCCCCACATTGTTGTGATCGGCGGTGGCGTTGCCGGATCAAGCGATATGATTTTGCCGTATCTAAACGAAGAACTGCAAAAGGGCGTTTATGGATACCAATACGCTCCTGTGCGGGCTGTGTGCGCGACACTGGGAAATAGTGCAGGTGTGGTAGGAGCCGCCAGCCTATAACAGAGGCTCCGGATTACAAATGGATATGGATGGTTTTATGTGCAAGAGAAATTTGTATCACTATTTTGACAAGTACCCGGAAAAAGCTGTGGCAGGCTTTGATGCCTGGGAGGGATGGCCTGCCATCCGCGCGCAAATAGTATCTGTGTGCGGCGGCAAAGGTGTGATCGTGGCCGAATGCTACCCAGGCGTGAATCAGCAGGAGGTTGCGGATGAACTGGCAAAGCTTGGAGGTGCCATGTTTCACGCCGAAACGTGCGCATTCTCCTCGGAAGAGTACAATCGGTTCATACAGCCCTTTTTAACAGATGACCGTGTGTTCGGTGTAATGAACACATTGCGGTTGGAGGATGTTTTCCTGACAGAAAAGATCGAAGCATTGCGCCGGCGCGTGGAAGCGGCTGAGGGACTTGCAATCGTATATGGAGTTGGAGCTTCGCTGGTTATGAACAAGGGGCTGCTGCTATATTTCGATATGCCCCGATGGGAGATACAGTGCCGCTTTCGGCGGGGCATGTCCAATTGGAATGCCGATAATGATGGTGAGGAACAGCTGCGAAAGTTCAAGAGAGGGTTTTTTGTGGAGTGGCGCATGGCAGACCGCCTGAAGCGCAAACTGCTCCCTTCATTGGATTATGCGCTGGACACCGTTCTGCCTGGCCAGCCCAAAATGGTCAGCGGGGAAGGTCTTCGAACCGGTCTCATGCAGCTTACGCGGGAGCCTTTTCGGCTTGTCCCTTATTATGCACCTGAGGTGTGGGGCGGCCAGTGGATGAAGGCAGTATGCGATCTGCCGAAGGATGCGCCCAATTACGCCTGGTCGTTTGACGGAGTGCCGGAAGAAAACAGCGTGTTCTTTCGATTTGGACCTGTGCGCATGGAATTTCCTGCACTGAACGCGGTTTTTTATCGCCCTGAGGAATTGCTGGGCAGCCGGGTGCATGCCCGCTTTGGTGATGAGTTCCCCATACGGTTTGATTTTCTGGATACCATGGGTGGACAGAATCTTTCATTGCAGGTGCATCCGCTGACCGAGTATATTCAGCATACCTTCGGCATGCATTATACCCAGGACGAAAGCTATTATATTTTGGATTGTGCCGAAGATGCAGGGGTGTATCTTGGACTCAAGGAGGGCATATGTCCGGAAGAGATGCTTACTTCACTGCATACAGCACAGCAA
>JAEZLW010000039.1 GCA_023415145.1 Bacillota bacterium
GTACAGGCGCCCAATGGCTTTTTATCCACCATTCAGGTGGGCATCACCCTGGCAGGATTTCTTGGCAGTGCTTTTGCGGCAGACAACTTTGCCTCCCGGCTTGTGAGCTGGCTGGTGGACGGCCTGAAAGTTACCGTGATTCCCCGTGATACGCTGAACACGCTAAGCGTGATTTTAATAACGCTGATTCTTTCTTATTTCACGCTGGTTCTGGGAGAGCTGGCACCCAAGCGCATTGCCATGCAAAAGCCTGAGAAGGTGGCACGGCTGACCTGCGGGGTGATATCCGTTCTTGCCCGGGTAACCAAACCTATCATTTTGTTCCTGTCCGCATCCACAAACGGTGTGCTGCGGCTGATGGGGATCAATCCCCACCAGGAAGGCAGCGACGTCACCGAGGCAGAGATCCGCATGATGGTGGACATTGGCGAAGAAAAAGGCGCTATTGAATCCAACGAGCGGGATATGATCGAGAACATCTTTGAGTTCAACAACTCCTCTGCGGAAGACGTGATGATCCACCGTACCGATGTGGCTTCCATCTGGATACAGGATACGCCGGAAACCATCATCAAGACGATTTTGGATACGGGGCTCAGCCGTTTCCCCGTATATGAGGAAGACATTGACGACGTCATTGGCATTTTGTACACCAGGGATTATCTGCTCAACGAGCATGCGAATCCTCCCAAGCCATTGCAGGAGCTATTGCGTGAAGCATATTTTGTGCCGGAAACGGTGCAGGCTGACGTGCTCTTTCGCGAGATGCAGCACAGAAAGGTGCATATGGCCATCGTGGTGGATGAGTATGGCGGCATGAGCGGCATTGTGACCATGGAGGACTTGCTGGAAGAAATTGTCGGCAGCATTTACGATGAATTCGACCCTGCAGCGGAACAGGAAATAACGCCCATTGGAGAAAATAAGTGGCGGGTGGCGGGCACCGTTGATCTTGAAACGCTTTCGGAAGCGCTTGGCGTAAGTCTACCTCTGGAGGATGAATATGACACCCTGGGCGGATTGATTTACAACCAGCTCACCACCATCCCCCAGGATGGCAGCCATCCCGAGGTTACGGTTTGCGGGCTGCATATCTACGTGGAGGAGCTTTTGGACCACCGGGTGGAAACGGCCGTCATCACAAAACTGATGAAGCCGGAAGAAAGCAAGGAGGAGCAGGGCGCTTAGCCCTAGACTTGCGAATGAACCGCATCGAGGTAGCCGCAGCCATTATCCGAAGGAGCGGGCGGGTTTTTCTGTGCCGCCGGGGCGAAGGCGGCTCCTGCGCCTATTTGTGGGAGTTTCCCGGCGGCAAGCTGGAAAAAAATGAGACGCCGGAGGATTGCCTGATAAGGGAATGCCGGGAAGAACTGAAGGCAGAGATTGAAATAGACGGCCTGTATGACCGGTTCGATTACGATTATCCCGACAAATCCATCCGCTTTTACTTTTACGATGCCCTCATTATATCCGGCGAGCCGGAACTGACGGAGCATGTGGAGGCAAAATGGTTATGGCCGAGGGAGCTTCACCAATATGAGGCCTGCCCGGCGGACAGGGAGCTGATCCAAAAGCTGTCAAAGGAGTTGCCGTTTGACCATTATCTGTGGGATTTTGACGGTACGCTGTTTGATACGTATCCCCGCATCGCTTCTGCCCTGAAGGCGGCTTTTAAAGACTTTGGCCATCATACGCCTTATGAGGAAGTGCTGGCGCTTACCAAGCGTTCCGTTACCTACGCGCTGGATACGCTGATGGCAAGGTTCCAAACAAAGGCTACCATCGACGAGTTGAAGGATCATTACCGCCGCCATGAGGGCGGATATTCTCAGGAAAATGCCGCGCCGCTATACCCTGGTATGAAAGAGCTTTTGCAGGAGATTGTAAATAGGGGCGGAAAGAACTACTTATATACCCACCGGGGAATATCGTCTTTGAAATACCTGGAGGGCTATTCCATTTCGCATCTGTTTGCTGACTGCATCACAGCCCATGATCCGTATCCGCCCAAGCCTGCTCCCGACGCGATACTGGCACTGATAAATCGCCATCACATGAAAACATGCCGCGTGGTGATGGTGGGTGACAGGGACATCGATGTATTGGCCGCCCAGAATGCTGGAGCCTTCGGCTGTTTTTTTGACCCGGACCACTTTTTTGACGATTATCCCATCGAATTAATGGCGCATACTGTGGAGGAACTTGGGGCACTGCTGTTGGGGGAATGAGGTCTGGATACAATAATTGACCATGTATAAGGTTTTTGAGGGATGGGTGCGGGAAAGGGGATTTTTTCAAAAATCCCCCTTCCCGCTTTCTATTTGTCTCGTTCCCCGTCATTTCTTCTCCGCCGGGGGGATCATGGTCAGGGAAATCCGGTTTTTGTCTTTTTCCACGGATACAACCCAGACGTTGACGATATCGCCAACCTTTACGGCTTCGCCGGGATGATTCACCCTGCGGCGGCTGAGTTGGGAGACATGAACAAGCCCGTCCCGGTGGACGCCAATATCCACAAAGGCTCCGAAATCAGCCACATTGCGCACGGTGCCCTTCAGCTCCATGCCCGGCTTCAAATCTTCCAGGGTAAGCACATCGCTTCGAAGAAGGGGCGGGGGCAGCTCATCGCGAGGGTCGCGGCCGGGCTTTTCCAGCTCTTTGACGATATCCTTCAGGGTGGGCAGGCCGATACCCAGTTGCTTGGCTGTTTTCTCCGGGCCCAGTTCTTCCACGCTCTTTGCCAGGTTGCCCGGCGCGGTGCGGACAGTAAGGCCCGCCAATTTTAGAAGCGCTTCCGCGGCTTCGTAGGATTCGGGATGCACACCAGTGTTCTCCAGCGGGTTCTTGCCGCCGGGAATGCGCAAAAAGCCGGCGCACTGTTCAAAGGCCTTGGGCCCCAGCTTGGGCACCTTTTTCAGGCCGGACCGGGTGGAAAAAGGCCCGTTTTCCTCCCGGAAGGTGACGATGTTCTGGGCCACGGTGCTGTTGATGCCCGCGATGTGGCTGAGGAGCGACGGGCTGGCGGTGTTCACATCCACCCCCACGGCATTGACGCAATCCTCCACCACTCCGGAAAGCGCCGCGTCCAGCTCCGCTTCCTTCAGGTCATGCTGGTATTGCCCCACGCCGATGGACTTGGGGTCGATTTTCACCAGCTCCGCCAAAGGGTCCTGCAGGCGGCGGGCGATGGATACGGCGCTGCGCAGGGACACATCGAACTGGGGGAACTCCTTGGCGGCCAGGGGTGAGGCGGAATAGACGGAAGCCCCTGCCTCGGAGACCACCATGTAGGACAGGTTTTCCCCCGGCATGTCGTGCAGGACACTTACGAAAAACTCCTCCGTTTCCCGGGAGGCGGTGCCGTTGCCAATGGCGGCCACCTGTATGCGGTGCTTGCGGATGAGCTTTTTCACCGTATCCTTGGCCTGCTCCACCCGGCCGTGGCTGGGCAGAGGATAGATCACCGCCGTATCCAGCACCCTGCCCGTTTCATCCACCACCGCCGTCTTGCACCCGGTACGGATGCCAGGGTCCAGCCCGATGGCAGCTTTGCCCCGGACGGGTGGCTGCATCAACAGGGGCTTCAAATTCTGGGCGAATACCTTCACGGCGGACTCCTGGGCACGGTCGGTTAAATCGCCGCG